>CAWVLE010000214.1:0-3903 GCA_963929805.1 uncultured Eubacteriales bacterium
CGGCCTTTGCCATGCGCTGGGGATACAGGTTGCCCGGCGGCAAAACGATTATCAACGCGCGCAGCGAAACGGCCGCGGACAAGCCGCTCTTTGGCGACGGCATGGCCCGGCGGCGCTGCCTGGCGCCGGCCAGCCACTATTTTGAATGGGAAAGGCGGCCCGGCGCGCGCATAAAATACGCCATCCGTCCTGCGGACGGAGATACGCTTTATATGGCGGGCATTTATCGTATTGTGGACGGCGAAGCGGAGTTTTCGATTCTGACCCGGGACCCCGCGCCGGATATCGCCTTTATCCATAACCGCATGCCGGTGATCCTGCGCGGCGACGCCATGAAAGCTTGGCTCAACGCCGCGCTTTGCGCGCAGGACGTGCTGCGCGCTGCCCTGACCGGCGTGGAATACAGCCGCGCATAGCCGGGACGCGCTAAACCCAGGCGAAATTTTGCCTTAACGCCAACCGGTTTGACGAAGGCGCTTTGTCATTGCCGGAGTATTGCCGGTAAAAAGATGCGCCGCAGCGCTTACGCACTGCGGCACATTCTTTTGAACACATTACTTAGCCTTCTTTTCGGCTTCCACCTTGACAACCTCTTGGCCATCGTAGTAACCGCAATGCTTGCACACGCGGTGGCTCAGCTTCATTTTCTGGCAACGGGGGCACTTGACAATGCCCGGCATGGACAGCTTCCAGTTCGCGCTACGGCGAGAATTTTTGCGCGCCTTGGAAGTTTTCCCCTTCGGTACGGCCATGGTTACACCTCCTCGTCCTCTGTCAGCAATTCACTCAATGCCGAAAAGGGATTTTGGCGTTTGCCGCCCTCCTGGCATGTACAGCGCTGGATGTTTTGGTTGGCGCCGCAAATGGGGCAAAGGCCCTTGCATTGCTCGCGGCAAACGATCCGCATCGGCATTTCCAGCAAAAGCGCCTCGCGGACGACGTCGTCCATCGGAACGCGGAAACCGTCCAACAGCCGCTGGTCGGGATCTTCAGGATCGGGCGTTTTGACGAATACCTCGTCAAAAACGGCCGACACCGGCAGCGCCACGGGTTCCAGACACCGCGCGCAACGCGCGTTGAGCACGGCGCTTACCCTGCCCTTAACCGAGGCCGATTCTTCCGCGCCGATTACCTCGCCCGAGACGGAAACCTGATCAAAGCGCACCGTTTCCCCCTGCACGTCCATTTTTTCAAGCGCAAGTTGAAAGGAGAAAGGGTAACTCTGTCCGGGATTTTTCAGCGCGTCCGAAACATTGAGCAGCAAAGCGTTCACCTCACAGGACAACCTTGAATATTATACGTGTTGCGGGCAAATTTGTCAAATTAATTTTGTGACGCAATGGCAAGCGTATCGCGGGCGATGGCCAGTTCCTCGTCGGTGGCGATGACCAACGTCTTCACGGTCGCGCCTTCGGCGGAAATGTCCATTTCCACGCCGCGGGCCGACTGGTTTTTGGCGTCGTCGATCTTAATGCCCATAAAGCCCAGGCCCTCTACGATGCTCTTGCGCGCGTGCGCGTCGTTTTCGCCGATACCGGCGGTAAAGGCGATAGCGTCCAGCCCGCCCATCGCGGCGGCGTACGCGCCGATGTACTTGCGCACGCCGTAGGCCCACACGTCCAGCGTCTGCTGGCACAGCTTGTCGCCCTGCGCGGCCGCAGCCATTACGTCGCGCATGTCGCTGGATTTCTGGCTCAGGCCCACCAGGCCGCTTTTCTTGTTGAGCACGTTCATCATCTGGTCGATGGTGAGGTTATCCTGCTTCATGACGTATTCCACGACGGCCGTGTCGATGCTGCCCGCGCGGGTGCCCATCAGCACGCCCTCAAGCGGGGTAAGGCCCATGGAAGTATCCACCGATTTGCCGCCGTCCACCGCGCTGAGCGAAGAGCCGTTGCCCAGATGGCACACGATCAACTTCAGCTGTTCGGCCGGCTTGCCCAGCAGGGCGGCCGCGCGCTGGGAAACGTAGCGGTGGCTGGTGCCGTGGAAGCCGTAGCGGCGCACCTTCAGGCGGGTGTAATAATCGTAGGGCACGCCGTACAGGTAAGCCTTGGGGGGCATGGTCTGGTGGAAAGCGGTATCAAACACCGCCACCATGGGCGTGCCGGGCATAACCTTTTTGCAGGCTTCGATGCCCATCAGGTTGGCCGGGTTATGCAGCGGGGCCAACGGCACGTTTTCTTCGATGGCTTTAATTACTTCGTCCGTAATCAGCACGGAGGAGGCAAACTTTTCGCCGCCATGTACCACGCGGTGGCCCACCGCGCCGATTTCCTTCATGTCGGAAATGACGCCGTGCTCCGCGTCGGTCAGCGCCTTGAGCACCAGCTCTATGGCCTCGGTATGGTTTTTGAGCGGAGTGGCTACTTCGTATTTTTTGCCGTCGTACTTGTGGGTCAGGTTGCTGCCCTCTATGCCGATGCGCTCAACCAGCCCCTTGGCCAGCACCTTTTCGCCGTCCATATCGATCAGCTGATATTTGAGCGAGGAAGAACCCGCGTTGATAATCAGAATTTTCATTGCGCTGCCGCCTTTCCGTTATTATAAAGGGATTAACCCTGCGCCTGCACGGCGGTAATGGCTACGGTAGCCACGATATCTTCCACCGAGCAGCCGCGGCTGAGGTCGTTGCAGGGCTTGGCAATGCCCTGCAGCACCGGGCCATAGGCCTCGGCCCCGCCCAGACGCTGCACCAGCTTATAGCCGATGTTGCCCGATTGCAGATCGGGGAACACCAGCACGTTGGCCTTGCCGGCGACCGGGCTGCCCGGGCTCTTCAGCTGGCCGATGGACTCCACCAACGCGGCGTCCAACTGCAATTCGCCGTCCAGCATTAGATCGGGCGCCAGCTCGTGCGCCTTGGCGGTGGCTTCCTGAACCTTGGTGACCAGGTCGTGTTTGGCGCTGCCCTTGGTGGAGAAGGAAAGCATGGCTACGCGCGGCTCCATGCCGGCAAGCGAACGGGCCGAATCGGCCGCGCCCAGCGCGATGTTTGCCAGTTCGTCGGCCGTGGGGTTGGGGATAACCGCGCAATCGGAGAAGATCATTACGCCCTCTTCGCCAAACTGCTTAAGCGGGCTTTCCATCAAAAAGCAGGAGGAGACCGTCTTCATGCCCGGCTTGGCTTTAATAATCTGCAAGGCGGGGCGCAACATATCGCCCGTGGAATGGATCGCGCCCGAGACCAGCCCGTCCGCGTCGCCCATCTTTACCATCATGACGCCATAGTACATCGGGTCGGAAACCTTTGCGGCCGCCTCTTCCGGGGTCATGCCCTTGGCCTTGCGGATTTCGTAGAGCGCATCGGCGTAGGCCTGACGCTTTTCGGAGGTAGCGGGGTCTATGATTTCCACGCCGCACAGGCAGGTGTCGCCCGCGGCTGCCTTAACCTTTTCCGGGTTGCCCAGCATGGTGATTTTGGCAATGCCCTGCTTGACGATTTCGGCCGCCGCCTTGATATTGCGGACTTCCTCGCCCTCGGGCAATACGATGTGGCGCACGTTGGCGCAAGCCTTCGCCTTGATTTTATCGATCAATGCCATGAAAAACGCCTCCCAAATTGTTTTGCGGACCCAGTCCGCGCTTACAAATATATACAGATTTATTATAGCCCAAACCGGCAACGATTGAAAGGACAGTTTGTTAATTTTTGAAAAATGAGATTGGAAGCAGACGCCTGTGAGATGATAAACTCACACGGGGTTTTCTGAAAACATAAATTTTTCCGCCCTTTCCCTATGCATTTTATTATTAAAGTTATATACTGTATACAGGCGTTAAGTGAAGCCGTTACTTTGTCACGGAGGGACAGGGCATGCGGGAAAATCAATATGGATTAATTGCGCGCGAGGCGATGAGCCCATCCGCGCGAAAGGTGCGGGACTTTTACGACATCCGCCC
>CAWVLE010000215.1:0-6772 GCA_963929805.1 uncultured Eubacteriales bacterium
ACTGCCGCTTTCGATGGCGGTGTAATTTATGGTATTCAGGGTATTGTATAAAAAGTGGCTGTTGATCTGGTTTTCCAGCGCCCGTATTTCCGCCATATGTTGAAGGTTGAGCGCCTCCAGCTCCCGTTGGTGGGTTTCGGCCAACTGACGCACCATGTGATTAAAAGCGATGGTAATCTGTCCAATCTCGTTAAGGTCAACCACGGGCACCTGCACGTCGTGCTGGCCCACGGAGAGCATGTAAATTCCGTGTTGCAGCGCACGGATGGAACGCATCATGTGGCGCAGCAGCAGGGCGATGCACAGCAAAATGACCGCGATGATAAACGCCACGGCCAGAAACAGCCCTACGGAGTATACCCGGCTGCGAATAAGCAGGGTGTTTTGATCCACAACGCGATACAGCACGAAGCCCAGCCGGTCAATCTCCTGGCGGAAAATGAGCGCGTTTTCGGGCAATATGCCATCTTCGACCGCCTGGCCGCGGTCGCCGTTTTCATAATCAAAGGTGAGATAGGCTTTGGAAGGGTCGACGTGCGACACGATTACGCCCTCTCTATCCGTAAGGATGCCCGTGCCGATGTCGTCGCTGGCGTTGGAGGGATTTACAACGCCGCATAGGGCGGCGGTATTAATGCTGTAGATAATCGTGCCGTAAATGGAACGGTCCAGCAAATTGTATATGGGGCAGGCCAAGTGGAACAGGCGCACGTTGTTGCTCATGTAGCGCTGCGGCGTGACGCCCGCCACCGCTTTTTGCGCCTTGGCGGCGCGATCGCATAGCGAATAGAGCGCTTCGTTATAGCCGTCGACACCGGTCGGTGAAAACCAGCTTTGCCAACTTTGCGCGTCCTGTAGCCGCGAATAGGACACAAACCGCCCCTCGTTACTCACGAGCGTGGCCGCGAAAACGTCGGTGGTAGAAATGCTTTTCTCCAAATATTCGCGTATGCTGCGCATCAAAAAGGGCTGCTCGCTTTGCGGCTTTTCATTTATCTGCTGCGCCATGGAAGCCAGATCGCTGTCTACGGCGACCGCGTAAAGCTGGTTGCTATACTGACGCAGCAAGGCGGAAACATTGCTGGATTGCAGCAAAAGATAATTCTCCTCCGCTGTTTTAACCGTATCGACAAAGGTATCGCTCAAAAACAGGGATGCCGTAATAGAGCTGGCGGTTAACACCAGCACGCCCATCAGCGCGATTAACGCGGTAAACTGAGACAACAGGCTGGCGCGCAACCAGCCTGTTGCCTTTTTGATGAAATAACGCATGGCTTCTATTTCCCGGGCAGAGAAGGATTATTCCTTCACCGCGCCGCTGGTCAGGCCGCCCACAATATATTTTTGCAGGCAAACGAAGATGATCAGTACGGGTACGACCAGAATCATACCATAAGCCATAATCTGGTTCCACTTTGTGCCGTATTTGTCCATAAACTTGTAAATGTTGGCGGTCAACGGCCGCATATCCGCCTTTACGTTGAAAGTCATGGAATAGACCAGGTCGTTCCAACCGTGCAGGAAACAGAACACCAGGCAGGTCACGATGCCCACGCGCGCGATTGGCAACATGATGCGCACAAATGAGCTAAAGGCGTTGCAACCGTCGATGCGCGCCGCTTCATCCAAAGAACGCGGCAGGCTTAGGAAAAACGGGCGCAACGTGACCACAATAAAGGGAATGGACCCTGTGGCGATGGCGAATACCGGCGCCTGATAGGTATTAAGCAGCTTTGCGTTTGTAAACATCAGATACAGCGGGGTCAACAGCAGGCTTCCGGGCATCATTTGCGTAACCAGGAACATCAGCATGATGATGCGCTTAAACGGAAAACGGAAGCGGGCCAGGCCGTACGCCGCAGTTACGCCCAATATGGTGGAAAGCACCATGTTCATTGTGGCGATGGCAAAGCTGTTAAACAGCGAGGTCAGAAAGTCGCGGTCTGTCAGCTGATTGATCCAGGGATCAATGGTAAATTCGCGCGGCCAGAAGGAGATATTCTTATCGAAGATCTCCACGTCCGTCTTGAAAGAAGAGATCAATATCCAGTACAGCGGGAATAAAAACAGAAAGGCAACCAAAACGGCGAATATATTCATCAGCACATGTTTGGCGATTGTCCGGTTGCTTTCCACGCGCAGGTTGCGCGGCACGCTCCTTTCAACACTCACGCTACATCACCTCGTCTTTCTGGATCAACCGCAGATAAAATACGCCGACGCACATCAGACACAGGAACAGCAGCACCGCGCTGGCCGCGCCGATGGAGAAGTTGTACAGCGTAAAGCTATGGCGGTAACTGTAGGTGGACAGAACCTCCGTGGCGTTGAGCGGGCCGCCCTTGGTCATCATAAAGACCAGATCGAACACCTTAAACGTATAGATGAAGCCCAGCATCAAAACCGACATAATGGCCGGTTTAAGCAGTGGCACGGTAATGTGGAAAAAGCGCTTTACCGCGTTGGCGCCGTCGATCGAGGCGCTTTCGTAAACGTCGGCCGGTATATTGCTCATGCCGGTGGTTAATAGCAGCATGTTAAACGGAACGCCCACCCAGCAGTTGGCGATAATAACCGCCCACATGGCCAAACTCGGGTCGATCAACCAGCCCAGGGGCTCGGCTACGCCTATGCCGATCATTTTGAGCAGTTCGTTTATTACGCCGCCTTCCGTGGCAAACATATACTTAAAAAGCAAGCCGGTAACCGATACAGGCATCATCCAGGCGACCAGCACCATGCCGCGAATCGGGCCTGCCAGCGTAAATTTCTCATTGAAAAAGACGGCCAGCAACAGGCCCAGGGAAAACTGCACCACGATGCAGGCTACCGTGAACCATAGCGTTTGCCAAAAAGCCTGCTGAAACTCCGGATCCTTAACGATGTTAACATAGTTTGTCAGGCCGATAAACTGAGAGGTATTGCCCTTGAAATTCATGACCGTAAGATCGCGGAAGGAAAGCATGAAGTTGTACAGCAGGGGATAGACCATCAGGGTGAGCATGTATATGACCGCCGGAAGCACAAAGAATATGCCGGTCAGGTTGTCTGCGTGGCGCTTGTACCATTTGGTCATCGTGCGTTGCACCTCCAATTCAGCCGAAAGCGCCCCGGGACGGGCCTGGGGCGCACGGACTTAACCTGAAAGTTGATTATTCAGCCAGAATCGCCGAAACGGTGGCAGCGGCGGTGTCAAGCGCGCTCTGCACATCCTTGGTGCCGGTGAACACTTCGTGCTCGGCTACCGAGATGGCGGTGGAGATTTCCGGCCAGCGCGGATGCGGGCCGCGCGGCATGGCGTAATTCATGCTCTCGGCAAATACGCTGAAGATGGGATCCTCGGTCCAGATGGCCTTGGAAGCGGTGGAGTCGGCGCGCGGGGAGAACTTGCCGCCCAGCTCGCAGAAGTTGGCCGATACGTCTTTGCTCATCAGCCAGGTGAGGAACTCAACGCCCGCGTCGACATTTTCGCAAGCAGTGGTGATGCCAAAGTTTTCGCCGCCCAGCACGGAGGCAAATTCGCCGTCGTCGGCACGCGGGATAAGCGCTACGCCGTAGTTCTTATCGGGCGCAAGCTCGGTAATGGAGGTCACGTTCCAGGGGCCGTTAACCTGCATGGCCAAACCGCCGGAGATGAACTGGTTGTTGATGTCGCCCTGGCCCCAGTTGATGATATCCTTGGGCATGGAGCCGTCCAGAATCAGGTCGTTGAGGAAGGTCAGCGCCTGAACGCAGCCTTCGCCGTTCAGCTCGTCCAGCTTGCCGCCCGCAGAGAGGAACCACGGGATGAACTGGAAGCAGCCTTCCTCGTTCTTTATCGCGCTGATCGCAAAGCCGTAACGGCCGCTCTCCGCGTCGGTCAGAGCCTTGGCGGCTTCGCGCAATTCGCTCCAGGTGGTGGGCACTTCCACGCCGGCAGCTTCCAGCATGTCCTTGTCATAGAACAGGCACAGCGAGTTGCTGTTGTGGGGCAGACCGTAGATGCGGCCGTCCTGAATGCAGCTGTTCAGCGGGCCCTCAAAGAACTGGTCCAGCTCGCCCCAGGCGTTGAGCTGGTCGGTGATGTCGGCAAATACGCCCATCTTAATGTAGGAAGCCATGTCGGGGTTGTCTACCATGCCGATGTCCGGCAGTTCGCCCGAGATGGCGCCCATCGTATACTGCTTCATCAGGTCGTCGCGCGAAACATAGGTATAGTTTACCTGGATGCGATCCTGACTGGCGTTGAAGGTGTCAATATCGCGCTGGAAAACCGAACCGTCGGAATTTTCATAATCGGTTCCAAAATAGTGCCACAGTTCCAACACGATTTTCTCCTCCGCCAACCCCGCGCTCATTGCGCAGGAGAGCAGCAAGCTCAGGGCGAGCAAGGTGCACAACACTTTTTTCATGAAACAACCTCCTCAATTTGTGCAATGCATTTATAACGCAAAGCAATTTATGTCTATAATTTACTGGATATTTTGACTTATGTCACTGGAACATGTGGCGTTTTGGTGGACGATTTTATATCAAAACATTAAGACGAAAGAAAAAAATGTTAGAATAGCTAAAATAGTAAAAAATAGGAATGGACAAATATGCTTATTTGTTTATAAAACCAGAATAATAAATTAAATGCGTGAAAAGCAGGCGGAATGCCTGCCCTTCACGCGAACGGATACGTATGACTGCGCTCGTTTTTGAGGGTTAGATTTTTACGGTTACATCCGCGCCTTTGCGTACAAATACCGGGATTACGCTAAGCGGCGCCTGAGCGGTCACCGTCTGGCCACCGGCGTACTCTTTGAGCGTGTGCGCCTCTACCCAGGTTTCGCCTTCGGGCAGGTATACCGCGCGCTCGCGTACGCCCAGCTCCATGACCGGCGCGACCAGCACGCTGTCGCCAAACATGAACTGATCCTCGACTTCCTGGGCGCGCTTGTCGGACGGGAAATCATAGAACAGGGGACGCATGACCGGCGCGCCCTCGTCGTGCGTCTTTTTCATGGTGCGCTCGATGTAGGGACGCATCTCTTCGCGCAGGAACAGATAGCGCTTGAGGATTTCGTACGCCTCTTCGCCATAGCTCCAAACCTCGTTCGGTCCGCCGGTATCGGCCTTGGCCGGATTGGCCGAGGGCTCGCCGTGCATACGGTAGCCGTGCAGGCGGAATACCGGGCAGAATGCGCCAAACTGGAACCAGCGCACCAATAGTTCGCGGTAATTCGGGTCGTTCTGGTCGCCGCCGTGGAAGCCGCCGATGTCGGTGGTCCACCAGGGGATACCCGCCATGGCCATGCTAAGGCCGATGGCAAACTGCTCGCGCAGCGTGCGGAAGGTGGTGTCGATGTCGCCCGACCATACCAACGCGCCATAGCGCTGGCTGCCTGCCCAGGCGCAGCGCAGCAGGTTGAGCGGGTTTTCCTGCCCGGCGGCTACCATGCCGTCGTAGAAGCTCTTGGCATAAAGCACGGGATAGATGTTGCCCACCTGCAGCACCGGGCCGATCTGGTAGCGGTACTGGTCAAAATCGTATACCTTGCACTCGGGCTCGGCTTCGTCCAGCCAGAAAATTTTAATGCCCTTGTCGTAGTAGTTCTTTTTGACCACTTTCCAGATAAATTCGCGCGCTTCGGGATTGGTGGCGTCGTAGGGGATGGTATTGCCGCAGAAATCCATGCTGTAGGGCACGCCGCGCTCGGTGCGGGCGAGCAGGCCCTTTTCGTGCATTTCTTCGTAATTTTCGCTGCGCGTATCCACATAGGGCCAGATGGAAACCATCAGCTCGATGCCCATTTCCTTTAACTCTTTCACCATGGCCTCGGGGTCGGGCCATTCGCTCTCATCAAAGCGCCAGTCGCCCTGGTAGGGCCAGTGGAAAAAGTCGCTGACGATAACCGACATGGGCAACCCGCGCCGCTTGTGTTCGCGCGCGACGGCCAAAAGCTCGTCCTGCGTGCGGTAACGCAGCTTGCACTGCCAAAAACCCATGCCGTAGTCGGGCATCATGGGGCTGTGGCCGGTGGCGTCGGCGTAAGAGGACATGATCTGGGCCGGGTCGGACGAGGCGGTAATCCAGTAATCCAGCTTTTTGGAGCTGCGCGCCACCCACTCGGTCTTGTTCTTGGCAAAGGAAACGCGCCCTACGGCCGGGTTGTTCCACAAAAATCCATAGCCCAACGTGGATACATAAAAAGGAACGCTCGCCTGAGAATTGCGGTGCGCCAATTCCAGCACGCAGCCCTTTTTATCCAGGCAGCCGTCCTGATACTGGCCCATGCCGAAGATTTTTTCTCCGTCGTTGGGCTCAAAGCGCATGCTGATGGAATAATCCCCGCCAATGATGGGCATAAATTCGCGCGCCTTAATTTCCAGCGAGCTCATTTGCGTGTGGCCTTTATCGCGGGTATACCACTGCTCTTCCAACAGTTTTTTGCCGTCCGCGCCAAAAAAGGACAGGCTGCCCCCCGCGGAGATGCGGGCGGTTATATTGCCGTTGGTAATCGTTGCGGTTTGTCCGTCTACCGAAATCGTGGCGGATCCGCCTTCCTGGGGCAGAAGCGCCCAGTCCTCTTCGGGCATCGACGCCATGCAGGTTGCGCGCACGCGCAGGCTGTTTTTGCCCCACGGCTCAATCCACAACATTTCGGCTTCCTGCCTGCGGGTCAGGCGATTGCCCTCTACGCGAAAGATTGCCATGTTCAATTCCTCCTTATTTCCGGCCTGGAAACCGCCAGGCAACGGGCGTATTTGGATAATTTGACAGTTTTAGTATAACAAAATGAAAAAC
>CAWVLE010000216.1:0-3789 GCA_963929805.1 uncultured Eubacteriales bacterium
TTTTTGCTTACGGCGTCAGCGTCACTTGCAAACGGCGGTCACTTACGTTTAAGTAAGCTCCCTTGTTTGCAAGTTCGCTTCCTTGTCTTGCAGGCCTTCTAAGCGCTCTGGCAGTATGTTGACTTTGTCAACATCCTGTCGGCGGCGTCCGCGAAACCGTCATGAGCCCTTCATGAAAAACGCCTCCCGTCATGCAGCACAGCCGCATAACAGGAGGCGTAAAGCGTCATATCCGCGCCCGCGCGCGCCGCGCGCGAACGCCCGCCTTTGGGGCGGGGCCTCATTGGTATGCAGCAGCGGGATGCGGAAACCGCACCGCCGGCCCGGGGGCCATTCGTCCCGCTGACAACTCCCCGTTCAGCGGGCACTTTTGCGCATAAGCGCAACGCGCGGCTTCCTACTCTGCCTGGGTTTTATCGCGCGCCCGGCGACCGGGCCGCGAACGCTTTCATCATAGCGCGCCCGGCGCGCGCTGTCAAGCGCGGCGCAAATCCTTTACAAACCGGCGCGTCCGTCTAAACGATGCGGGCGGCCAACACGGTCATGTCGTCGCTTCGCCCGTCCGCGCGCGCGACGGCGGCCGAGAGTATCTTTTCGCTCAGGCGCTGGGGCGGCTCGGATTGATAGCGGCGCGCCATCGCCTCCAGAAAGCAGCGGTCCTCCTCGCGCGCGCCGTCGGACACCCCGTCGCTGGCCATTATAATCAAATCGCCCGGGTACAGTCTAAGCTCGGTCTGGCCCGGCTTGACCCGCCCGAGGATGCCCATGGGCAGATGCCCGCCCTCCACGTACAGGCAGCGGCCGCGCCTGACGATTAAGGAGGGGCAGCCGCACAGCTTGCTGAACTCGGCCCGGCAGTTTACCCGGTCGATTAAGCATATGTCGGCGGTGGTGAACATGTCCTGCTCGCCGCGCAGCATCAAAAGATCGTTGACCGACTCCAGCGCCGAGGCGCTGCTAACGCCCGCGGAGAGCATCCTTTTAAGCAGGCGCACGGCCGCCGAGGATTCGCGCGCGGCCCGCGCGCCGCTGCCCATGCCGTCGCTGATGGCCAGCAAAACCCGCGCGCCGGGCAGTTCGCAGGTTAAGTGGCTGTCGCCGTTTACCCCGTCCTGCGCGCGCGCGGCATAGCCCACCTCCACCTTTAAAAGCGGGGCGGGCTCAAAGCGCGCCTCGCGCAGGCCCTCGACCGGGCCGGGCTGCGCGCGCAGGCGTTGCCCCAACGCCCTGGAAAGCGCGCGCGCCGCGCGGTTGGCCGCGTCGCGCGTCCAGGCGTTGTCGCTCAGCGCCACGAACAGTTGGGGCGCGCCGTCATCCACATAAAACACTTCGCCCGGGCGCATGCCGGCTTCCTCCAACGCGGCCCGCGCGCGCAGCGCCTCGTGGCGGTTGACCGGGCGCGGGTGCGTGAGGCGCTGCGATTCTTCAAAAAGCATTTCGCGAAGCCGGCCAAGTTGCGCGCCCAGCAGCACGCGCGCTTCGCCCTGCTCGCGCGCCAGCTGCGCGGCCGATTCAAATTCGCCTACCACCGCGCGCAGCGCCTCGGGTATGCGCGGGGCGCGGCGGCACTGGCGGCAGATTTCGGGCGGCATCTGCGCCCGGTTAAGGGGCGCCCGCTCGCGCAGCGCGTCGCCCAGCAACAGGCACAACAGCCGCCCGGCCCGGCTGTCCGCGCCGCCCCAGCAGCGCTCGTAGGCGCCGCAGCCTTCGCACAGGCGCGCGCGCAGATCGCCCAGCAGCGCCTGCTCGCCCGGCGCCCTCGCGCCCGGGGCGCAGCTTAGCGCCATCTCGTCCAGCAGCGCGGCCATCGCGCGCATTCTATCGCCCGCGTCTTCCAGCGCGCGCTCCAGCGCGCGGCCGGCATCGTCTGGCGCTTTTTCTCCGCCAAGCAGCGCGCTCACGCGCGCGCGCGCGCCCTCGCCCGCAAGGCACACCGCCAGCGCGGCGGGCAGCGCCAAAATCGGCGCGTCCGCAGTAAGCTGGCCCGTAGCCCACGCGCAGGCGCATACCGCGGCCGAAAAGCACAGCGCCATGGCCGCCCGGCCCAGCCTTTTAACCAGCGCGGCCGCTATGCCCGCTGCGCCCATCTCCAGCGCGATAAACGGGCTTTGCCCGCCTATCGCCAGCGCCGCGCCAAATACGATCCCCGCCACCGCCGCCGCGCCCGCCGAATGCAGCGCGCAAAACAGCGCGGCCAGCCCGCCCAGCGCCAGCGCCAGCGCGCGGCCGGACGCGCCCAGCCCGCTCAGCGTAATAATCAGCGCGCACCCGATCAGCCCCAGCGCGATTTTTTCCTCGCCCAGCAGCGTAAGCCGGCCCCGCTTTATCAGAAAAGCGCCGCGCATGGCCCCGGCCAAAGCCATCGCCGCCAGCGGGCCCGCGATCCCCGCCGCCAGGCCCGCGCCGCGAAGCAGCGCCTCCGAAAGCGCCGCGCTTATCAGCGCGCACAGCGAGCACAGGCATTCGGGCGTGGTTCGCCGCGCCAGACGCCGTAAAAAGGGCGCGCGCTTGGCCGCCGCGTAACAAATAATCGCCAACGTCCCGCCGGTTAATGCGTACAGCGCGGCCTGCCCTGTGCGCGTAAGCGCCAACGCCGCGCCCGCCGCCAGCGCGGCAAGCGCGCAAACCTCGCCGCGCCCCGCCGTCAGCGCGGCGGAAAGGGCCGCCAGGCCGAACACCGGCGCGCCAAAGGGCGGCGCGCCGCAAAGCAGCACGGCCAGCGCCGCCGCCCAGGCCGCGTCGCCCCAACGGCCGCCTGTGCGTCTGGCCAGCCCGGCCGCCGCGCGCCGCGCGTTTTTTAGCCGCATAGGGGTGTGCGTTTGCATGGATATCATCCCCCGCCTCGCCTGCCCGGCCCTCGCCGCGGACAGGCTGAATCGGCGCAATATATGCGCCCGCGCGCGCATTTAGAATATCCCGCGCGAAATTTGTCCAATTTGTCCGTCCGGCGAACGCGCGCGGCGCGGCGCGCATAGGCTAAATACAGAATCTGTGCCGATCAGGCAGGAGGCGTATTTTATGGAGAGCAGAATCTGTCCGCGCGGCGCTTCGCGCTATACATGGCAGGCCGGCGACACGCTGTCCCAGCTGGCGCTGCGCAACGGCGTAACCGAGCAGGCCATACGGCTGGCGAACGAGGGCACGGTGTTTGACCAGCTGCTGCCCGGGGATACCATCTGTATACCGCCCGTGCAGCTGACCTGCGTCAGCGGCCAATTGTATACCGTAAAGGCGGGCGATACCTTTGAGTCCATCGCCCGCGCGCAGGGCATCAGCACGCTGGAACTGTCCGAACGCAACCCTTACGTGGATCCGCTGGATCTGACCGTAGGCCAGGTGCTGTGCGTGCCGCGCGCCTCGTCCAACCCCGGCGGCTCGGGCGGTTCGGGCGGCTCGGGCAATCCATGCGGGCCGGGCAATCCGTGCGGGCCGGGCGGCTCCGGGGGCTCGGGCAATTATAACTGCCCGCAGGGCTATACGGGCGGCACGGTAAACTACGGCGATACCTACGCCAGCCTGCTTTTGCGCTATAACATATCCTATCAGGCGTTCCGGCTGTCCAACCCGTCGCTGTCGCCCGAGCGGCTGCTGCCCGGCCAGCGCTACTGCATACCGCCCACCGGCACGCGCGGGCTGTGCTCGACCGGCGGGCGCACCTACATAATCGAGACCGGCCAGACGCTTGCCTCGGTGGCGGCGCGGCTGGGCACCACTCAGGGCCGGCTGCTCCGGCTCAATCCCAACCTCGCGCCGGGCGATTTCGTCCCCGGCCGGGTAATCTGCGTGGAT
>CAWVLE010000217.1:0-2753 GCA_963929805.1 uncultured Eubacteriales bacterium
ACCAGCACGCCCGAACGGTCGTCCAGCCCGCCCAGTATGACGCGGCCCGGGAACAGCTTGCGCCCTTCTTCCAGCGAAAGGTTGTCCGAATAGACGCCCCAGTTTACGACCTCGCCCGGATAAAGCGCATACCTGCCAAGGTCTATATTGTCTTTGCAGATGTGCAGCACGTTAAAGCACTTTCTGCCTTTCGCCGCGTCCATCACCGCCAAATCGCCCGGCCGGACAAAGGTTTCGAACTCCTCATCGGTATGGCCGTACTTTTCCCCGCCCAGCGCGGCGTAATAAATGCCGTCCGCGCCGGCGCGCAGCGTCTCTTCCGCCAGATACTGCAAAATTTCGGTCACCGCCTCATACGCCGCGCGCATGCCCTGCGGGTTTTGACGCATGTGCCGCACCTGCAAAAGCTTGTCCCTGTCATAGAGCGCGCCCCCGCCCAGCACGTGCGAAATGGAGGCCACCACGCCGTGAATGGTCGATAGCACCACCGCTTCGCCGGCCATGCGGTCGCAAACGCGCTTTACCAGGTCTATTTGGCGCACGACAAAATCCGCCTTTTTATTAAACGGCCTGATGTGGCTCCAGTCCGAAGGGGTTTTAATCGATTCGTCCATGGGCAGCAGGTTCTCGTTCATAACCTTGCAGATATCCGTGCCCGTCCTTTGGAAAAAATTTATGTGAATATCCTCCGCCGCCTTGCCGCAATCGTTGCCCGGCGGAAAGTGCAGCCAGAATCCCGACGGAATCCTGTCCGGCTTACGTCCCTCAACGACGGCCATTACCCTTTCCCGCTTGTTCACTTTGCCTTCCTCCCCGCTTTATTATTGTTAAAAAAATGTAATTTGCCCCGATGATGTCAGTATAAATGCATGCGCCGCGTTTGTCAACAGTTATGCGTCGGCGACAAAGCGCCCGGCAGCGCTTACTGCCGGGCAAGGGAAATTTATGCCGCGCAATTTCATTCGTCAATCGTTTAAATCCAACGCGGCCACTTCCCCTATCAGGATAATGGCCGGGGCTTCCACACCCGCCTGCAGCGCGGCCTGCGCGATTTGGGAAAGCGGGGCGCGAACGCGCGATGGGCGGCGCGAATTTCCGCCGGAGAGCACGGCGGACGGCGTATCCGCGCGCTTCCCCGCCGCTATCAGGCGCGCGGCAATTTGCGCAAGGCGTTCCAGGCCCATTAAAAACACCAGCGTGCCGTTCAGCGCGGCCAGCGCGTCG
The DNA here is from genome assembly GCA_963929805.1 of uncultured Eubacteriales bacterium. Lineage (GTDB taxonomy): Bacteria > Bacillota > Clostridia > Christensenellales > Aristaeellaceae > CAWVLE01. The sequence continues at coordinate 1,225 of CAWVLE010000217.1, forward strand.
AAATCTTCGGGCAATCCATCCGGCGTATCATTGGTATGCGCGGTCACGATATGAAGGCTGCGGCTCAGGCCCCGATGGGTTACGGGGATGCCGGCCTCCGCCGCAATCCCGATGGGCGAACAGATGCCCGGCGTCTCCTGGCAGGGAACGCCCGCCTGTTTAAGGAAGAGCATTTCCTCGCCGCCCCGCCCGAACAGATAGGGGTCCCCGCCCTTGAGCCGCACCACCCGGTAGCCCATCCGCGCCAGATCGGCAAGTTTTTGGTTGATTTCGGCCTGAGACGCGCTGTGCGTCCCGGAGCGTTTTCCCACATAGACGCGCAGCGCCGTTTCGGGCGCGGCGTCCAATAGCCGCGGGTCGATCAGATCGTCATACACCACGGCCTGGCACCGCTTTAAAAGCCGCAGCCCTCTTACCGTAATCAGATCCGCCCGGCCGCAGCCCGCGCCCACCAGCGCCACGCTGCCCACCGGCGTTACATCCGCCTCAAGGCAGCGCGCGGCCTCTTCGCCGTCCAGGGGCGCCCCCTTTTCCATGCACGCGTCGAACAGGCGTCTAAACGCCGCGGCGCGGCGGCTTTGCTCGGGGATGGATCGCTTAAGAAATGGGCGCTGCGCTTCAAGCCACTTAAGTATTTCGTCCAGCCGGTCCGGCAAAAGCGACTGAATCTCCTCTTTAAAATACGCCGCGGCCGTCGGGCTGGCCCCGCCGGTGGATACGCCCACGGAAAAATTGCCGCATCTGACCAGCGCGGGAAACTGGAAGGTGCAGTAAGCCGGGTCGTCGGCCACGTTTACCGGAATGTGGCGTTTTTTGCAAAGCGACGCAATTTCATGGTTTAAATCGCAATCGTCCGTAGCCGCGATGACCAGCGCCGGCCTGGGCCGCAAGTCGTGCGGGCAAAAGGCGCGCAGACGGATTTTTACGCCGGCGGCCGCGATTTCGGGCAGCACGCGGGGCGCGACAACCTGGATTTGCGGGCCGTAGGGAATCAGTTTTTCAATCTTTCTAAGCGCCACCTTACCGCCGCCCACCACCAGCGCCCTTTGATCCTTCAAATCCACAAACAACGGAAAGTGCGGCATTGGTTTCACTCCTTGTCTTGCACGCAGTAGTATTGGGGGCCATGCGGGGTGTCTATTTTATGCACGCTTACCTCAAAAGCCCGGTTAAGCACGCCGCTGTCGTACGCCTCGCACGGCGTGCCGCAAAAAATCAGCCGCCCTTTTTCACACACGGCCACGCGGTCCGCTTCGCGAAGCGCCAGGGACAAATCGTGCAAAACCAGCGCCACCGCCTTGCCCTGGCAGGCCAGCGCCCGGGCCGTGCGCATAATTTGAAGCTGGCGGCTGATATCCAGATAGGTAGTCGGCTCGTCCATAAATACGGCGTCGGTCTGCTGGGCCAGCGCCATGGCCAGATAAACGCTCTGCCGCTGTCCGCCGCTCAGTTCGGACACATTTACCTGCTCATGCGGACGGCAACCGGTATCGTCCATGGCCGCGCGCGCGATTTGATAATCCCGCTCG
>CAWVLE010000218.1:0-5738 GCA_963929805.1 uncultured Eubacteriales bacterium
TGATGAAAGGAAGATGCGCAAGATGATTACCGTCAAGGATATTCGGGAAAAGGAATTTAGCAAGCAGAAGCACGGCTATCACGAGGATGAGGTGGACGATTTTCTCGATGAAATCGCCGACCAGATGGAAGCGCTGATTCGCGAAAACCGCTCTTTGCTTGATCAGCTGGAGCAGGCCAAGGCCGAACAGGCTGCGCCCGTGCAGGCCGTCGCGCCCGCGCCGGCCTATACCGCGCCCGTACCCGTGCCTGCGGCCGAACCCGCCAAGGCCAGCGAGCCCACGGTGGATGAGCCAAGTTATTTCCGTAACCTGGAGGCCACGCTGCGCGAGACGCTCATAAGCGCCCAGCGCATTGCGGACGAGACCGTGGCCGAGGCGCGCAAAAAGGCCAAACAACTGGTGTCCGGCGCCGAAAGCCAGGCGGAAACAATCGTGTCCGATTCCAGGAAGCAGGCGGAAGACGCGAAGGCCGAATTGGCCAACGTCAAGAAGGTTACCGAAGAGTACCGCGCCCGTTTTGTGCGACTGGTGCAGGAGCAAATGCACGCGCTGAAGTTGGATGACGACGCGTTGCTTGAGGAGGACAAGTAAAGCCGGATGGTGCGATGTCCGGTAAAAGCCGTCTGTGCGTCCGGTTTTGAGTAAATTTTATCGGACGCCGGGCGGCGTTTTGTGTGCGCGCTTTACGTATAAACGGAGGTCCGCGCGGGCATATTTGCCATGGAAGCCATTGCAATGGACGGGAGCGCCTCCATGGAAAAGATTGATCGGAAACTGGACGAATTGCTGGCCGCGCTGGAGCGGATGCAGCTGGAAGAATACGTACGCTATATCACCGACCGCAAACGCCTGTGGCGCACCAATCTGCTTATCGGCATGGCGCGCGGGCTGGGCACGGTGATCGGCGTAACCGTACTGGGCGCGGTGCTGATCGCGCTGCTTCAGCGTATGGTGACGGAAAACGTGCCCGTACTGGGGGATTTCCTGGCCGACGTGGTGCGCATTGTGCGCCAGCGGCTGTGACGGGCAAAGATTGCGCCCCGGAAGGATCGCGGCCGGGGGGATTGGATGGGCTTTATATGCGCCGGTATTTTTTGTGCGCAGCGGCGCTGTGGGCGGTGGACCGGGCGGCAAAGCTATGGGCGGTCAACGATCTTTCGGCGCGGCCGGACGGACGGCTGGAGGCGATTGGCCCGCTTATGCGTTTTCAGTTTGCCCGCAATACGGGCGCCGCTTTTTCGGCGTTCGCTGGAAATACGCTGCCGCTTACGCTGGTTACCGCGCTGCTGGTGGTTGCGGTTGCTATCTATCTATGGCGCGGCAGGCAGAACATGCGCGCGGCGACTCGCGCCGGGTTGGTCATGGTGCTCGCGGGCGGATTGGGTAACCTGTACGACCGGATTGTGCACGGCTACGTGATAGACTATATCGAGCTGACTTTTGTGCGGTTCGCGATTTTTAACGCGGCCGACGTGTTTATCTGCGCAGGCGCGGCGCTGTGCGTAATCGGGCTGCTTTTGCCGGATAAAAGGACGGTGAAACGCGATGGAGTGGACGGTTGACCAGGCCTGCGCAGGGCGCAGGCTGGATGTGTTTTTGGCCGAATGCACGGGCATTACGCGTTCCCAGGCGGGGAACTGGATACGCGACGCGCGCGCGCTGGTGGACGGCCAGGCGCAGACCAAGCCGGGATTTTCGCTAAAAACCGGCATGCGCGTAAATTTTGAGGTGCCGCATGCGCAGCCGGCCAGCATACAGGCGCAGCGCCTGCCGCTTGACATTGTCTATCAGGACGGCGATCTGGCCGTGGTGTATAAACCGTCCGGCATGGTGGTGCATCCGGCCGCCGGCAATTACGACGGAACGCTGGTCAACGCGCTTATGTATCACCTGACCGACCTTTCGGGCATAGGCGGCCAACTGCGTCCGGGCATCGTACACCGCATTGACAAGGACACCTCCGGGCTTTTACTGGTGGCAAAAAACGACCGGAGCCACCTTTTTTTGTCCGAGCAGATCAGCGCGCACACCGTGGAGCGGGCCTATTACGCGCTGGCGCAGGGCAATATGCGCGAGGACTCGGGCAGCGTGGACGGCCCGATTGGACGCCATCCGTCGGACAGGAAAAAAATGGCCATCGTTAAAGACGGACGCGCGGCCCACACCGACTGGAAGGTGGTCGAGCGGCTGCGCGGCGCCTGCCTGATCGAGGCGCGGCTGCGCACCGGGCGCACGCATCAGATACGCGTGCATATGGCCTCCATCGGCCATCCCGTGCTGGGCGACCCGGTGTACGGGCCGCGAAAGCCAGCCTTTCCCGTTGAGGGCGGCCAGCTGCTTCACGCCTATAAGCTGGGCTTTATTCATCCCACGACCGGGGAAAAAATGTGCTTTACCGCGCCGTGGGAGCCGCGTTTTGATAAATGGCTTAAAAAGCTGCGGCCCGTTTAAACGGCTCAATTTTATTTATTGGCAATATTGGGAAAAACCGGCTTCCTGGACGGCCGCGGCCGCGCGGCACGAAATTTCCCATTCATATCTCCCGGCGGTTTGCGCAAGCTACATTGTGCGGTGAATCTTCACCGCGCAGCTTGAACCGCCGGGTTTTGTCTGCCTGCGCGCAAGGAGGTCTTTCAAGTCAGGTCTTTAAATTCGCTCGTGGGGCTTATGGTAATTTGCGATGGGAAACGTATGGGACGCGTAGTGTCGGCCGAACTTACGCAGGATATGACCAAACTGCGCGGCATTTATGTGGATTGCGCGCTGCGCGCCGGCCGCTTTATACCCGAGCAGCAGATTGCGCTGCTGGGCGATGTGGCAGTGTTTGTAAGGCAGAGGGGCAGACGCGCAAAGCTGAAAAAGGATATGCCGCCCAGGCGCGCGCTGTCTACAGACGGACAACGGCTGGGCGCCATATCGGGCGCGGTAATCGATGAAAATACGCGCGATGTGGCGGCGCTGGTTTTTTCCAGGGGCTACATTGACGATTTGCTCACGGGCAGACAATTGATCCGGCAGTTTATGGTAAACAGGGAAAGCGGCGATGTCGTTTTGACCGGTATGGACGCGCGATATCGCACGCATCCGAAAGGAGGGGAGATCCTGTGAAGGAAGGCACGCTGAGCGGCCTGGTAGCGGGCGCGGCGATCGGTATGGCCGCGGCTTCTATTATGGGCATGATGAACAAGTCGACCCAGCGAAAGCTGACCCAGTTCGCCGAGCAATCGGCGCAAAAGATGGTCAAAAAGGCCGGCGAAATGATGGGGAAATAAGGCCGGGTTAGAACTACGTGTGCGTGCGGCGCGGCGCGCCGCACGCGCGGTGCGAGGCGGTTATCGTGATAAGCAAATCTTCCATACATGCGGGTACAGTAAAAATAGGCGCGCTTGCGCTGGCCGGCGTCGCGCTGGCGGCGCTGTTTTACAGGCCATTGCTCGAAGTGCTGGGCGCGCTGGCGGGCGCGGTCACGATTGCGTTTGTGCTTGCGCCGCTGTGCGACTGGATGCAAAAACCGCGTTCCATGCCGCGCGCGGCGGCGGTGAGCGCCGCGTTTTTGCTTGTAATTGCCGCTTTGGCCGGCGCGGCCGTATTGCTGCTTCCGCCGCTGGCCGGGCAGGCGTCGTCGCTTGGCGCGCTGCTGTCCCGCTCCATGGATATGGCGCGCGGCGCGCTTTCGCGCATAAACGCGTATTTAGACGGGCGTTCGCTGCCGCCGCTGGATTTGAGCAAGCTGAACTGGCAGAGCATATGGGGCGGGGCGAGCTATCTGCTGGGCGGAACAGGACGCGTCGCGGGCGGCGTGATGAACGGAATCGGCCGGCTGGGTTTTTCCGCAACGCTGGCTTTTTTCATGCTGCTTAACTGGAACGGGGTACTCTTTCGGGCGGAATTGTTAATCCCCTCCAGGGCGCGCGCGCTGGTATTGAAAATGGCGATGGAAATCGCGCGCGAACTGCGCGCGTACATACGCGCCCAGTTTCTGATTGCGCTGGTGGTAGGCGCGCTTTGCTTTGTGTGTTTCGCGTTTATCGGCCTGCCCGGCGCGCCGCTGCTGGGCGTGAGCGTGGGCCTGTTTAATCTCATTCCCTATTTTGGGCCGGTGATCGGCGGCATCCCGGCCGTGTTGCTTGCGCTGGGCCAGGATCTGCGCAGCGCGCTATTAACGATGGGATCCATTTTTGTGGTGCAACAGCTGGACGGGTTTTGGATTAGCCCGCGTATTATGAGCGGGGTAAGCGGCCTGTCTCCGCTGCCGGTGCTGCTTTCCATTATGATCGGCGGTAGTATTTCCGGCATAACTGGCATGTTTTTTGCCATTCCTTTTTTGCTGATTGCCAGAATTTGTTTAAGAGTGTGGGCGTCCCGTAACGAAATGATTGAAAAACGCGCCGAGGTGTAGTATAATTACACTATCTATAATCATACTGCTGAAAGGCGGTGCGTTATGAACGGTAAATTTGGCGAGACCAGCAAATTCAATTTGCCTGCGGATCTGACGGGTTCTGCGGAAGATATCATCCTGACGGTTTATCAGGCGTTGAAGGCGAAGGGGCATGATCCCATCATGCAGATCGTCGGCTATATCGTGTCGGGCGATCCGACCTATATTACCAGCTATAATAACGCCCGCTCGCTTATCCGGCGTCTGGAACGGGACGAAATCCTCGAGGAACTGGTTCGCTTTTATATAGACGAGCACGAGAAAAAATAAAGGGACGCGAAGAATACATGCACAGGATTTTGGCGCTGGATATCGGCGAGCGCCGCATCGGGGTGGCGGTTTCCGATCCGCTGGGCATCACGGCCCAGGGCGTGGAAACCATCGAAACGCGCGGCGCGCAGCGCGACAGGGAAAGGATCGCCCAGTTGGCCGCGCAGTATGAGACGAAACGATTGTTGCTGGGGCTTCCGCGTTCGATGGATGGAAGCGAGGGCTTTCAGGCGCAAAGGGTGCGTGAATTCGCGGCCGGGCTGGAAGATATGGGCTTTGAAATCCGCTATCAGGACGAGCGCCTTACCACGGCCTCGGCCAGGAGGACGTTAATCGAGGGCGGCGTCCGGCGGCAAAAGCGTAAACAGGTAATCGATAAACTGGCCTCGGTCTACATATTGCAATCTTACTTGGACGCGGGCGGTTGGAAATAGCTGGGAGGATATGTACATGGACGATACGACTGAGCGCGGGAACGACATTGTGGAGCTGGTGGATGAAAGCGGCGCGACCGTCCGTTTTGAACACCTTATGACGGTGGAATACGAGGGTAGCGCTTACGTGCTTTTGGTTCCCATCGACGAAATTGAGGATGTCGGCGAGGATGAAGTTATCATACTGCGCATAGAGGAAAATCAGGACGGAGACGACGCCTATGTGGGCGTGGAGGACGAGGAGCTGCTCGAAAAAATTTTTGAGCGGTATCTGGAGCTGGCCGAAGCCGACGAAATGGCGGACGAGGAATTTGAGGATAGCGACGACTAAAGCGCAAGGCATGCGATATAGAAGGCGCTTGGGCGGCCAAGGGGCGGCGTGGCATTTTGCCATGCCGCCTCAGTGTGTCGAAAAAGTCCGCCTGCGGCGTTCTTTTTCGAGTGTAAAGCGCTGTTTCCCTCTCGCCCCTGTGGGGCTCCCGGGCGGGAAACAGCGTAAGGAAAGCTTGCTGCGCAAGGCGCACGAATCCGCCGCGCATGTCGCCGGATTCGATTAGAACTTGGAGGGCTTCGGCCCTCCAAACCACCCGGA
>CAWVLE010000219.1:0-4033 GCA_963929805.1 uncultured Eubacteriales bacterium
TAGATCCCCACCCGGTTAAGCGGTATCACGCGTTGGCCCAGCGTGACGCCCGCACGCTCGGACACGATAAAGCTGCTGCGCACCTGATGCGCGTGGAAATTTTCTATATTCTGGCGCGCCTGGCGCAGCGTTTCTATCAGCGCCTTATCGGTGTGTTCAAAGGCCTCGTCGATCTCGCGCTGGCTCACTTCGATATTTTCAAGCGCGACGCCGTCAAACATTTGGGTATAGCTAATAAGCGCCTCGTCGCCCCGCGCGCGCACCTGGCCAAGGATCTCGTCCACCGCGCGCTCCACGTCATTATCGCGCTGAATGTGCATATTTTCAATTTGGGACGCCTCCGCGCAGCCGGCACGGATTATCTTAATCATATGTCATCCGCCTTTCGCAGTTTGTCCACCAGCTGACCGATCAGTTCGCCTTTAAATAAGTAGCTTGCCCGGTTGGCGATAAGCCGGGCGGAGATATCGGTAATGGTGGTCAACACGTGCAAATCGTTTTCCTTTAGCGTCTTTCCGGACTCCACAATATCTACAATTACATCGGACAGGCCCAATATGGGCGCCAGCTCGATAGAGCCGTTCAATTTGATAATCTCAATTTCCCTGTTAAGCGAGGCATAGTAATCCTTGGTCACGCCCGCAAATTTCGTGGCCACGCGCAGCACGCGATCGCGATCTTCCACATAACCATTTTTCCCCGCCACAGCCAGGCGGCACTTGCCGATGCCCAAATCCAGCAGCTCGTACACATCAGGGCGGTCGTTAAGCAATATATCCTTGCCCACTACGCCTACGTCGGCCGCGCCATATTCCACATAGATGGCCACGTCCGCCGGCTTTACCAGCAAATACCGCACGTTGTTTTGCTCGCTTTCAAACACCAGCTTGCGGTTGTCCTCGTAAATCTGGCGGCACTCATAGCCGATGGCAGAAAATTTTTCGTATACCTGATCGCCCAGCCGGCCCTTGGGCAGCGCAATATTAAGCATCGCCGCTCACCTCCACCAGCGCGCCGTTTTCAAAGCGCATCAGCCGTTCATAACTTACTTCGGCGGGCACGCGCCGCTCTACGCGCACCCGGAGCCCCTGGCCTATCAGATCCTCTACCGCGCCGGCCAGCGCGCACAAATCCGCCGACTCGTCATACAGGCACAGTATATCCACGTCGCTTTGCGCGTCTGCGCCGTAAAAATACGTCAGCTCGTTTAAATACACCGCAAAACCGATTGCGTCCAGGTCGCGCCCAAACTTTTTCAGCAGGTTGCCATAAGCGCCGCCCGCCAATACCGCGCGCGGCACGCCTTCCACATAGCCGCGGAAGGTCAGCCCGGAATAGTAATCGGCATCGTCCACCAGCGAAAAATCCAGCATCAGCCGCTCGCAATCCGCGCCGCAACAGCGCATCAGCCGCTCAACGGATTCCAGCTCGTCCAGCACGCCGTTCATTGCCGGCGTTATGGCGATTCTTCGCGCGCGGGCAAGTGTCTGCGCAAACGGCCCGCAAAGCTTCGCGGCCTCCACCAACAGCCCCCCGGCCGCCGGCGGACTATTAAGCGCCTGCGCCCGCGCGCTTAGCTCGTGCACGTTTTTCGCGCGTATGCATTCGGTCAGCCGGTGCCGCGCCGCGCGATCCACCGACAGACTGTTAAGCAATTCCACCACAAAGCCGATGTGGCTAAGCTGCATGATGTTGCTTGGCGAAATTATCTGCATTGTCTTTTGGGCCAGACTGAGCACCTCCGCCTCCGCGTATGTGTCCAACCGCCCGATCATCTCCAGGCCCAACTGGCTGATTTCCGGATACGACCGGTTTTGCCCGTCCAGCCGGTATACGTTTTCCACATAGTAAAACTTCTCGGTAGACTGGCCCGTAGCGTGGGTATTCTTGGCGATGGACAACGTAACGTCCGGCTTGAGCGCCTTTACTCGGCCGTCCAGATCGTGAAAGGTTATTATGTTTTTGCTCTTTAAAAAGCTCTTGTTCTGAAGATAAAGATCGTAATCCTCAAACTTGCCCATGCGGTATTTCTTGTAGCCATATTGCTCGTACATACCGCGCAACGTCAGAATAACGCGCTCGTCCTTTTTCTGCCTCGCCTGCCCAAATTGCACCGGCCTCTTCCTTTCCCTATGTGATAGGCCCGCTGGCCTTTTCCCTTAACGCAATTATATGAAACCTGATGGCAATTTGTTAAGTTAATGTTTTAGCACGCTACTTTAATAAAGCGCAAAAATTAACTCGCCGCGCCTTGCGCGGCAGAGGGCGAGCGGTATAATTAAAGACGTTTTACGTGCCGCCGTGCGGCATTAATGCCAAAGTGGGAGAGGATTAAAATATGAGCGGGCGCATGCGCGCGTTGCGCGCGGCTTTCCCCCATACCCTGCCGGTAATGGCCGGGTATTTATTTTTGGGGGCGGCATACGGTATATATATGAATAAAAGCGGTTTCCCGGCGTGGTATCCGCCTTTTATCAGTCTGACGGTATTTGCGGGGTCCATGCAATTTGTGCTGGTGAATCTGCTTTTATCCGCCTTCAATCCGTTGCAGGCGGCGCTGCTTACGCTGATGGTCAACGCGCGACATCTATTTTACGGGCTTTCGATGCTGAGCAGATACCGTGGGACAGGCCGGTTAAAGGGCTATTTGATATTTGCGCTGACCGACGAGACATTTTCGGTAAACGTATCTTCACAGCCGCCGACCGGGGTTGACAAAGCCCTATTCATGTTTTTTATAGCGCTGCTTAACCATGCCTACTGGGTGGCCGGTTCGGCGTTGGGCGCGGCGTTGGGCGAACTGATCGCGTTTAACACGCAGGGGATCGACTTTGTAATGACGGCGCTGTTTATTGTCATCTTTTTAGAGCAGTGGCTCACGCACCGGCCCCATCTGAGCGCGAGCGTGGGCGTAGCGGTCTCGGCCTGCTGTTTAGCCGTTTGGGGGCCGGACAACTTTATCATTCCCTCGATGGCGGGTATTGTGGCGCTGCTTACGCTGCTGCGCGGCAGGATAGAAAAATTAGAACGCGCACAGAACGCGCAAAAGGAAGGGGAACGGGCCGCATGAGCGAAACGCAGATGCTTATTACCATACTGGTGGTTGCGTTGGCGACGGCGCTGACCCGATTTTTGCCCTTTATTCTTTTTCCCGCCGGCCGCCCCACGCCGCCCTACGTGGCTTATCTGGGACGCGTATTGCCATATGCGTCGGTAGGGCTATTAATCGTATACTGTTTAAAATCGGTCAGCCTGGCGCCCATTCGCGGCGCGCTGGACGAGATTATCGCCATTGCCATAATTGTCGCCCTGCATTTAAAGTGGCGCAACACGCTCATTTCCATCGCGGCGGGCACGGCGGCCTACATGCTTTTAACCCGGTTGGCGATATTTTGATTAAAACGCCGCGATTCGCAGCATTCTAAATGAAATCAACCACCGCATGTGAGCGCCGCCGATATATCCGGCGTATGACAAGCCAGATAGCGACGCGCCACGCGCGCCGGGCCGCGATAGGGGCAAAGCGCCCGCGCCAAGTTTTATGGAAACCTCCTAAGTGGCGTGGAAAATAAGCATCGCACAGGAGGTTTATCATATGTCCATAAAAAAGTCGCCCCCCGAAAGAAAATGCGCGCTGAGAGCGGACGATGCGCCGGAGCGCAGCTGGGTTTTAGCAAGTATGACTACAAAACAGTGACACAGATAACCGCCGCAACGGCCACAGCGGCAAAAGACCGCGCACAGTTTCGGAGAATGTGGAGGCGTCGGTTTTCCAAGCCAAAACGCGTGAATTTAAACCTCAAATCGCGGCCAGCGCCGCCCATTTGACATTCACCCCCGCCGGCGTTATGCTGCAAAAAAGGCGGCAGCCGCACCGTCCCGCTGCCGCAAATCAATTGCGCTATATTCGCGCCTCAATATAGTTTACACAGAATCTGGAATCGACCCGCTTTTGCTTTAGACGGCGCCCGGATGATTTTCTTATTCGGGCAGGACAATCTATAATTATTAAGCCTATTAAGCCTCTATGGGC
>CAWVLE010000220.1:0-3525 GCA_963929805.1 uncultured Eubacteriales bacterium
CAGGATTGGAAAAAACGCATTGACGAGGACTATACGCGGAGAAAATAAAAACGATCCGGAGAGAATAAAGGATACGATTTTTAGACGGAACGCAAAATCGCGTTTGGAAGCGCAAGGTGAAGCGGCGAAGAACTTTATATAACAGCTTTTCGGCCTGAGAAATCAGGGTTTGCATGTATCCTCAGCCATGCTATTTTGCCGCTTTTTTCCGGTTAAGCTTTAATTTCAGCTTTCTGCGCCCGGCTATGGACTGGAAGATGTCCGTAACGCGGGCGCATTTTTCTTTGAGAGGCAACGCTTCCAATTCTACGCCGCTATGAATTTGGCAAAAAGCTTCCTCGATTTCCGAAAGCTCCATGAGGTTGACCGCTACGCAGAAAAAGCTTTTCCTGCGGCCGTCGTTATACCGCTCAAGCAACTCGTTCAAAAAGCGCGCTTTTTGCCGCTGCTCCTGATTATAGGCGTCAATTCCGATTTTTTGGGCCCTTTCCATGTCGGCCATTTGCCGCCGGTGGGTGATGAACGAATCCAGCGCGCCGGCGTTTTGGTATTTTTCGCAGGGGAACTGTCCGCACATATAGCAGTATTCAATTTGCCCGTGCGCCAGGCTGCACCGGGCGATGGAACAGGATTGATTGCCGTTTCCGCAACCGCCGCAATATGCGCCCAAAAACATGGGACACAGCGCGCAGTTCAGCCCGCAAAGCGAAAACAGCTGATTTTTTCTGGTAAATCCCTTCATGACAATCCCTCCTCCGGTGGGGAAAATTGCGCGATGGGCCCGCTCGCCGCCGCGAAATCACCTGAATTATAGCAAGGTTTTCTCCGGCGCGCAATAAGAATCATTGACAGTTGGCGTAAACCCGCTATAATGAAAGTATTGGAGTTTTAACCGGAAACGGGCGATATGTAAGGAGGCGTGAACTATGAAACTGAGCGTTTTTGCGGTGCTTTTGCAGGACAAGCCTTTTGACGAGGCGTGCAAGTATCTGTCCGAAGCGGGCGTGCAGGCGGTTGAAATCGGCTGCGGCGGCTTCCCCGGCAAGGCCCACTGCGACCCGGCCAAAATGCTGGCCAATCCCGCGCTGATCGACGAAATGAAGGCCACGCTGGATAAGTATCATTTGGAAATCGCGGCGCTTTCCACTCACGGCAACGCGGTACACCCCGACAAACAGATCGCTAAACAGTTCCACGAGGATTTTGAAAACGCCGTGCTGCTGGCTGAAAAGCTGGGCGTGGATACGGTCGTTACGTTCTCGGGCTGCCCCGGCGGATCGAGCGAGGATAAGACGCCTAACTGGGTTACCTGCCCCTGGCCGGATGATTTCAGCGAGATACTCAAGTATCAGTGGGACGAGGTGCTGATTCCCTATTGGAAGAAAGAGGCGGAATTTGTCAAGGCGCACGGCGTAAAGAAGATCGCCTTTGAAATGCATCCGGGATTTTGCGTGTACAATCCCCAGACGCTGATGCGCCTGCGCGACGCGGTGGGCGACATTATCGGCGCCAACTTCGACCCCAGCCACCTGTTCTGGCAGGGCATTGATCCGTGCGCGGCCATACGGTATCTGGGCAAGGCCATTTATTTCTTCCATGCAAAGGATACCAAGGTGGACGAGATCAACACCGCGATAAACGGCGTGCTGGATACCAAGCACTATGCCGATGAAATCCACCGTTCCTGGATTTTCCGCTCGGTGGGCTACGGCCACGCGCATCAGGTGTGGAAGGACATGATGAGCAACCTGCGCATGGTGGGCTACGACGGCTGCATTTCCATAGAACATGAGGACAGCCTGATGAGCGTAAACGAAGGGCTTATGAAGGCCATCGCCATGCTGAAAGACGTCATGATCTTTGAGGGCCTTGGCGGCATGTGGTGGGCGTAAACAATACGTGGCGCGGGCTTCTTCCAGCAATGGGGGAAGCCCCGTTTTGGTATTTGAACCTGGCTGCGCCGGGCGGTAAACGGCGAAAGTCAATGATGCGCGCGGGCGCTTGCCAGAGGCGTCGACGCGATGGTATAATAGGATTAAACCGCTTGGCACGCCGCGCCGTAAATTCTGAAATTGCGCGGCGGGCAGGTTTTGCACGGGCATGGCCATTTCATTTAATATAGACAGCCCGGCTGGGGGCATTTTATGAAAGACAAGATAAAAAACTGCTGGGCTGTGCGCATGGCGCTGCAATTTTTGTTTATAGCGTTGTTGAGCGCCGCGTTAACCGCGCTATCGCTGGCCTTTGACGCGTGGGTTTACGACGCGGCGATGTGGGGCGTGGTGCCGGCGCTGGGCGCGGCATCGGCGTTTTGGTCGGTGCGGCATGGGCTTCACTATATGGCGGCGTGGATTGCGCCGCCGGTGGGGCAGGCATTGGGGCATTTGCTGCTGACGGGCTACGTGCCTTCGTCCGCGGGTATGGTAATGCTGTGCGCGGCGTGCGCCATGGTGGCCGCGGCGGCCGCCGAAGAGCTGGAACGGCGCAAGGCGAAAGGAAAATAAAGGGCGCCGCTGCGGCGCGAGTATGGAGGGGCTGGTTATGTCGAAAGATCTGATTCTCACCTGCGACGCCGGCACAACCGGCTGCAAATGTACGGTTTTTGACCGGTCGGGAACCGCGCTGTGCTCGGTAAAAAAAGAATATCCGACCGAATACCCCAAACCCAATTGGGCGGAGCAGGATCCGGACGTCATCATGAAGCGCATTTTTGAGGGCGTGCGCGAGCTGCTTACCCAGGTGCGCGCGGAAGATATCGCCTGCGTAGGCCTGTCCGGCACGATGAACGGGTGTATCGGCGTGGACGCGGCGGGCACGGTGCTCTATCCCAACATCATACATTCGGATTCGCGCGCCTGGCGCGAGGTAAAGCAGATTGAAAAGGTAATTTCTCAGCGGGATTTTTATCAGATGACCGGCAACCGGCTGGACCATCACTTTACGTTGCCCAAAATTCTGTGGATGCGCGCGAACCGGGACGACGTGTATAAAAAAACCCGCTGGTGGCTCAATACCAAGGACTATATGTACGCGCAACTGACCGGCCGCGTGGGGTATACGGATTATTCCGACGCGTCGCTGACCATCGCGCTGGATCTGGCAAAGAAAAGTTGGGCCGGCGAACTGCTGCGCGATTTAAACCTGGACGCGGGAAAGATGCCGTCAATACTCAAGGGCAGCGACGTGAGCGGCCGTATCAGCCGCCAGGCCGCGCGGATGACCGGGCTTTTGCCCGGAACGCCTGTTTCCATAGGCGGGGGCGACGGCGCGTGTGCCGGGCGCGGCGCGGGCCTGTTTAAACCCGGGGCGGCCTACTGCTGTATCGGCTCGAGCGCGTGGGTCAGCCAGTTAACCGAGCGGCCGCTGCTTGACCCCAAGATGCGCATATTTAATTACCTGGATATGGACGGCGAGGTGAACCACACGCTGGGCGTAATACAAACGGGCGGATCGGCCTATGACTGGGCGGTGGAAAACCTGCTGGGCACGGCCGAAGGCCGGCCGATGACCGCGGCCGATTATTCG
>CAWVLE010000221.1:0-3409 GCA_963929805.1 uncultured Eubacteriales bacterium
AGCGGGCCGCCTCGCCCGCGGCCATGGCCAGCGCGTGGGCGGGCTTGGCGTAGCCCCTGCCCAGTTCCCCGATTTCCAGCCCGGGGCGCACGGCGCGCAGCGCGCCGGTATCGGGCGCGCCGTCCGGCACGGCAAACAGGCGGTTGCCCGCAAGGCGCGGGGTAAACCCGCAAAGCGCGGCCTGCCAATCGCCCGGCACGCAGTTTTCCATCAGCTT
Source organism: uncultured Eubacteriales bacterium (assembly GCA_963929805.1). Taxonomy (GTDB): domain Bacteria; phylum Bacillota; class Clostridia; order Christensenellales; family Aristaeellaceae; genus CAWVLE01. The sequence goes on from CAWVLE010000221.1 coordinate 218, forward strand.
CATCGCCTGGGCGCAGGCCCTGTCGATGCGCGCGGGCGGTTGCGGCGCGGCCTTACGCGGTTCGCCGGCCCGGCGCAGAAGCGCCACAAAGTGGCCCTCGCCCCGCAGCCGGTGGGGCCACAGCCGTATCATGCCGCCGCTGGACGCGCCCACGCCCGCCAGGAAAAAATCCTGGGCCGAGAAATCCGCGCGCGATTGCAAAAATGCCTCCACCCGATCCTCATTTTCGCGGCGGCTGAACGTACACGTGGAATACACCAGCCGCCCGCCCGGCCTGACCAGGCGCGCCGCGTGGCCCAGGATGCCGGCCTGACGCCGGGCGCAGCCCTCGCTGCGCGCCAGGCTCCACTCCGCTCTCGCCTGCCGGTCGCGCCGGAACATGCCCTCGCCCGAGCAGGGCGCGTCCACCAGCACCGCGTCGAAACGGTCCGGCCATATTTCGGCCAGCGCTTCGGCGGGCGCGCTGACCACCACGGCGCGCGACGCGCCCAGCCTTTCCAGATTGCCCGCCAGCGTCCGCGCGCGCGGCAGTTCTATTTCGTTTGACACCAGCGCGCCCGCGCCCGCCAGCGCCGCGGCGATCTGGCCGCTTTTGCCGCCCGGCGCGGCGCACAAATCCAGCGCCAGCTCGCCCGGACGCACGTCCAGCACGCGCGCGCTCGCCATAGCGCTGGGCTCCTGCATGTAATACGCGCCGGCAAAGTGCTCAAGTTCCCTGCCCGGCTTAAAGGGCGCGTCCAGATAATATCCGTCCGCCTCCCACGCCACGCGCGCGCCGGCCGGGGCGCCGCCCCAATTGGCGCCCGCGCGCAGCCGGTTAATCCTAAGCGCGCTTTGGGGCGGGTCCTGCATGGCCTCGAAAAACGCGCCGTATTCCGCGCCCAGCATCGCGCGCATTTCCTCCCAGAATGCGTCCTGCACGTCCATAAACCGTCCTCCTCATCGCGCGCATTTTCAAAGCGCCCGAAATTTATTATACCACGCCGCGCGGGATATGGTATACTACCCATATAATAAAGGTTAACGGGAGGCGGCCCTATGAAAAAGCGGATACTGTGCTATGGCGATTCCAACACCCACGGCTACACGCCGGGCGGCGGGCGCTACGGCGACGCGCAGCGCTGGCCCGTCATCATGCGGCAGGCGCTGGGCGCGGATGTAACGGTAATCGAGGAGGGGCTCAACGGGCGCACGCTGGTACACGACGACCCCACCGAAGGCGGCTACAAAAGCGGGCTTTCCTATTTGCCGCCCTGCCTTATGAGCCACGCGCCGCTGGACCTTTTGTGCGTCATGCTGGGCACAAACGACACCAAGCAGCGCTTTAACAACACCGCCTACAACATCGCCCAGGGGCTGGAAGCGCTTGTCCGCCTGGCGCGGCGCTACGCGGATTGCCCCATACTTATCATATCGCCGCCGCACATCGGCGAAAATTTGATGGACACGGCGATGGGCCCCATTTTCGGGCCGGGCGCGATTGCGCTTTCCCGCGCGCTGGCCGGGGAATTTGCCCGCGTGGCCCGCGAAAACGGCTGCCACTATTTAAACGCGGCCCTATTGTGCCCGCCCTGCGCGCAGGACGCGGTACACCTGACGGAGGAAAGCCAGCGCGCGCTGGGCCTGGGCGCGGCGCAAAAGGCGCGCGAGATCCTTTACTGAGCGCCGGCCCGGGCGCGGATGATTCCCCCAAAAAAATAAATAACGAGGTGTATTCATTGAAGGACTTTTCTTTTTTCATTCCCACGCATTTTGAATTTGGCCGCAACGCGGAGGAGCGCGCGGGCGAGCTGTGCGCCGCGCTGGGCGCGACGCGGGTGCTGATGGTATACGGGCGCACCTTTGCCGTAAAGAGCGGGCTGGTCGAGCGCGTGCGCGCCTCGCTCAAGCGCGCGCGCATCCACACCCTGGAACTTGGCGGCGTAAAGCCCAACCCGACCGACACGCTGGTATACAAGGGCATACGCAGGTGCCGCGACGCGCACGTGGATTTTGTACTGGCGGTGGGCGGCGGCAGCGTGATCGACACGGCAAAAGCCATCGCCGCGGGCGTTCCCTACGAGGGCGATTTCTGGGATTTTATGACCGGAGACGCCACGCCCGCCTCGGCGCTCAAGGTGGGCGTGGTGCTGACCATCGCGGCATCGGGCAGCGAATCCTCCAACAGCTGTGTGATTACCCAGGACAAAACCAACAAAAAGCGCAGCCTGAATCACGAGTGCATCCGCCCCGTGCTCAGCATCATGAACCCGGATTTAACCTGTTCGGTGCCGCCCTTTTTTACCGCCTGCGGCGCCACCGATATCATGGCGCACGTGTTCGAGCGCTATTTTACCAACGAACCCAATAACGACGTGACCGACCGCCTGTGCGAGGCGCTGCTGTCCAGCGTGGTGCGCGCCATGCCCATGGTGCTTTACGAGCCCCACAACTACGACGCGCGCGCCGAGCTTATGTGGGCGGGCACGCTGGCCCACAACAACACCGTGGGCGTGGGCCGGGTAAGCGACGGCGCCAGCCACAAAATCGCGCACGAGATGGGCGGGATATACGACATCGCGCACGGCGCGGCGCTGGCCGTGGTATTCCCCGCGTGGATGCGCTATCAGCTGGAACACCACGACCCCACGCGGCTTGTTCAGCTGGCCGTGCGCGTGTGGGGCTGCGACATGGATTTTTCCAACCCCAAGCGGACCGCGCTTAACGGCATAGACCGGTTTGAACAGTTTTTGCGCGATATCGGCATGCCCGTGCGGCTGCACGAGGTGGGCCTGTCCCACAGCGATATATTTATCATTTCCCAATCCGTCAAGCGCGACAGCGAGGGCCTGGTGGGTAATTTTACCCGCCTGGATACCTTCGCCATTGAGGAAATTCTGCGCATCGCCGAGCGGTAAGGCAAATACTAAAAAGCTATTTGCGCTTACGTCCGCCAAAGCTTTTTTCTAAACTGCCGCCCATGCCCCGTTTCCCCCTTTTCTTGGCTCCCCCAGGGGGAAAGAAAGATTTTGTCGTACCCCGTTCCCCCTTTGGGGAGGCAAGAAAGATTTCGCCGTACCCCGTTCCCCCTCGGGCGAGGCGGGAAAAGCGGGGTTAGCGCAAGGTAGTAAACGCGCGATGTTTATGTCGGGCAAGATAAGCCAACATAACGGAGGCGCGAAAACAGCGTTTCGCTTAACGAGGGCGCGATGA
>CAWVLE010000222.1:0-3817 GCA_963929805.1 uncultured Eubacteriales bacterium
GCACGAGCGCCTTGGGCAGGCCGCCAACCTGTTCAAACCCGCCGTAGCGCCGCGTCTCAATGGTAATTTCGCCCTGGCGCAGCAGCGCGCGCAGCGCGTCCACCGACGGGTTGTCCTCCCACAACACGGATACGGGCACGCCGCTTACGCGAATACAAATTTCAGCTTTTTCGTCCGGCGCAGACCGGTTGTCCGACGCGGCGGAAAGCGGCGCTGGTCTTTCGGATGCGTCCGGCGCGGCAGAGGCTTTGGATACATCAGGTTCGGGCGGCCCGACGTGGCATCCCGCCGCACAAAGGGCGAACGCGAATACGGCCAGCAGCAAAACACAATTCTTCATAGGCTTTTTCGCAGGATATCCACAATTTCTTTTCGATCGAGTTTTTTATAACCGCCCGAAAACACGATCGTAGCGCCGGCAATATCCTCAATCATATCCTCGGTTACGCCCAATTCGGATATGCGCATGGAAAGCCCCATCGTCCGCATCCAGCTTTCCATGGCCGCCAGTCCCTCTGTAGCGGCCTGCAGATCGGTTTTGCCCGCCGGGTTCACGTCCCACACGTTCGTGGCGAACCGCCTGAATTTGGGCAGCCCGTAGCGCATGATGTGCCGGTAATAGGGCAGGGAGACTGCGGATAGGGTCATGCCGTGCGTGGCGTTGGTATACCCGCCGACTGCCTGGCCCAGCATGTGAACCATCCAATCGGTGGTTTTGCCGCGGGATAATAGCGTATTAAGCGCCCAGGTAGCCGTCCACATGATGTTGCTGCGCGCCTGATAATCCTGCGGGTTTTCGAGGGCCGCCAGGCTGGAACGCAGCAGGGAACGCATCAGCCCTTCGCTGATGTAATCGCTGGTATTATCGTCCTCGCCGGAAAAATACTGTTCGCAAATGTGGTTAAATATGTCGTAAATACCGGCAACCATTTGCCTGCGGGGCAGCGTAAGCGTGTAACGGGGATTCAATATGGAAAACCTGGGCATGACCGCTTCGCTGGCGAACACATGGCCGATCTTTTGCCTGGTATCCTGATTGGTAATGACCGCGCCCGCGTTCATTTCGGACCCGGTGCCCACCATGGTCAGCACGCAGCCTACGGGAAGCGTTTTGCACGTGGGCTCCTCAAAGCGCACATAGTACTTTTCCCATGGGTCTTCCGCGCAGTGTACCGATACCGACACCGCCTTGGCGTAATCGCAGACCGAGCCGCCGCCTACCGCAAGGAGCAGATCCGCGCGGTGCTCCCGGGCGATTTTAATTCCTTCGTACAATTTTGCCAGCGTGGGGTTGGGCGTGACGGAGGGGATCTGGGCCACGCGCTTTCCGTTTTTTTGCAGGATGTCCATTACCGCGTCGTATATGCCGTTGCGCTTTATGGAACCTTCGCCATAAATGAGCGCCACGTTGGGCCCGTATTTGGGCAGCTCTATATTCAGCGCGTCTAGCGCGTCCTCGCCAAAATACAGTTTGGTAGGATTGCAATAGGTAAAATTGCCAAGCATGAATACCGCCTCCTTAAACGTTTTTTCCCATTTCGTACGCCTCGGCCAACGCCGCGTGGCCTTCGATTTCGCCCGCGCCGGTTACGCCGCCCGCAAATACGCCGCCCGCGAATTGCGCCTTTTCAAAGCAGGAAATCCACCCCTTTAAACCGTTGGCGGCCCGTTCCGGCACAAAGGATTCGCGCTCCGCCGCCGCCGACAGCATGTAGATCTTGCGAAAACTGTACGTAAGCGAAAACAGCGGGTTTACCCGGTCAAGCAAGGTCTTCATCTGACCGCACATTTCGTAATAATAAATGGGCGTGGCAAAGGCGATTACATCCGCGCAGCGTATCTTTTCTATAATTTCCGCCGCGTCGTCCGCCATTACACAGCGCCCGGTCTTTTGACAGGCAAAACATCCCCTGCAAAACGCGATCGATTTGTCTTTCAGCGTGATCTTTTCCACCAAATGCCCCGCAAACGCCGCGCCCGATAAAAACTGGTCCGCTAACGCTTCGGAATTGCTCCGCTCGCGAAGGCTTGTGCAAATGGCTAGAACCTTTTTCGGCATTGTGTTTACCTCCTTCATGCGCGTTTGACGGCGCAACGCGCATCTGCTAAAATTATTGTAAGACATGAACCTGGCTTCAGGTCAAGGGGTATGAGGAAAAATTTTTTGTAGAGGCGGGGAAGGCGAAATGAAATATACGATCGGACAGGTGGCGGAAATGACCGGGTTGCCCATTTCCACCCTGCGCTATTACGACCGCGAAGGGCTGTTTCCCAATATGGAGCGCTGTTCGGGTATTCGCAAATTTGGCGAACAGGAGATAGAAGCCATACGCGTAATCGAGTGCCTGAAAAAATCCGGGCTGGAGATTAAGCAAATCAAGCGCTTTATGGCCTGGTGCGCGCAGGGCGCGCAAACCTATTCCATGCGCAAGGCGTTGTTTGAGGAAAGGCGCGCAATCGTACAGGCGGAGATAGAGCGGATGAACCGGGTGCTGGATATGCTTACGTTCAAATGCTGGTATTACGAGCAGGCCGGGCGCGACGGAAACGAGGACCGCCTGCGCCGCCTGCCGCCGGAACAAATGCCGGAAGAAATCAGGCGGGCGTATGAAAACGCGCACGCGTAGGCGCGCCCGTGCGGCATGCAACTTTTCCGCCGGCCGGATGGTCTAAAAATGGAAAATACGCCGCGGGCGAGGGGAAAGAAGGACAAACAATGAAGAAGCGCCGCCGGCTTAAGATTGCGCTGAGCGTTATCGCCGCAGCGCTGGCGCTGATTTGGCTGGGTAATACGAGCCTGTTTGTAAGCGCGGGGGATGGACGGCGCCACTTTCTGGCGCATCGGGGTCTGGCGCAGACCTTTGGAATGGAAGGCGTAGAATGGGATACCAATACCGCCGCCATCATCTATCCGCCAGAGCACGACTATATCGAAAATACGTTGCCCTCCATACGGGCGGCCTTTGATTTGGGCGCCGACGTGGTGGAACTGGACGTGCGCGTAACCAGGGATAAAAAGCTGTGCGTTTTCCACGATTATCTGCTGGATTACCGCACGGACGCGCAGGGGCTGGTAAGCGACTATACCATGGATCAACTGCGCGCGCTGGATGTGGGCTATGGCTACACCGCGGACGGAGGGAAGACCTATCCGCTGCGCGGAAAGGGCATAGGCCTGATGGTGGAACTGAACCAGGCGCTGGAAACCTTTGCGGGACGGGAACTGCTCATACACGTAAAGGACGAAGCCCAGGACACGGGCGCGATACTGCTTGGATATTTGCGGGAAATAGATGCGGACAGCCTGAAACATATTACCGTCTACGGCGACGACGCGCCCGTCGATTATCTGCGCGAGGCCGCGCCCGAACTGCGCGTGATGTCCAAAAAGACCATGATGGAAGGGCTGATTCCCTATCTGCTGATTGGCTTTACCGGATATGTGCCACAATCGCTGCGCAATACCCAGCTGCACTTGCCGCTCTCTTACGCGCGCCTTTTGTGGGGATGGCCGGCCCGATTTGTCGAACGCATGCGCAGCGTGGGCACGCGTGTGGTGCTGGTGGCCGGGGACGGGGGTTTTTCCGAAGGGTTTGACGACGCCGGGGCGCTTGACGAAATTCCTCAAAACTATAACGGCCTTATCTGGACCAACCGGATCGACCGCGTGGCGGGGGAAGGGTAAAAAAAGATATCGCTAAAGGCCCGGCGGCGTTGCCTGCCGGGCCCTCAGAGCGCTGACAAAGCCCGCAAACGCAAAAACCGCTTCCGGAAAGAAAAAAGAGGAAGCGTTTTTTGCTTACGGCGTCAGCGTCAC
>CAWVLE010000223.1:0-4874 GCA_963929805.1 uncultured Eubacteriales bacterium
GAACATTTATCTGGACAACAGCGCTACAACCCAGCCCAGCGAGCAGGTGATCGAACGCATGGCGCGCGCCATGCGCGAGGGGTATTACAATCCTTCGTCCCTGTATGGGCCGGCGCTCGCAAGAGAACGGGCGATGCGCGCCTGTCGTGAGCGGATTGCCGCGGCGCTTAGAGTAAGCGGCATGGGAAATGTAATTTTTACCTCGGGCGGAACCGAGTCCAACAACCTGGCCATACTGGGCGCCGTGGCGGCCATGCACGGGCCGCAGCACGTGGCGCTCTCGGCCGTGGAACACCCCTCGGTGGGCGAGGCATTTGAAAGGCTGCGCGCCGCCGGGCATAAGGTAACCGTAATCGGCGTGGATCAGGCGGGCAGGCTGGACTTTGAGGCGCTTGAGGCGGCGCTCAAAGAGCCGGTATCGCTGGTAAGCTGCATGCAGGTAAACAACGAAACCGGCGCGATTATGGATATTGAGCGCCTCTCGCGCATGGTGCGCGAAAGCGCGAGCGGCGCGCTCATCCACGTGGACGGCGTGCAGGGCTTTATGCGGCTGCCTTTCGACGCGCGGCGCGTGGACATGTATACGCTCAGCGCCCATAAAATACAGGGCCCCAAGGGCGTCGGCGCGCTGTGGGTGCGCAGGGGCGTGCGGCTGATCGCGCGCCAGGTGGGCGGCGGCCAGGAAAACGCGCTGCGCTCGGGCACTGAAAATACGCCGGGCATCGCCGGGCTGTGCGCGGCGGTGGAGCAGTACGCGGCCATGGAGGATTTGGCGGGCGATTTGATGCGCAAAAAGCTGCGCCTCGCGCGCGGGCTGCTTAAGGCCGTGCCGCAGGCGCTGTTTAACGGCCCGTCGCCCGAAGAAGGCGCGCCGCACATTTTAAACGTCAGCTTTCCCGGCGTGCGCGGCGAGGTGATGCTGCACGCGCTGGAGGCCGAGGGCGTTTATTGCTCTACTGGCTCCGCGTGCTCGTCTAAAAAGCGCAAGCTCAGCGCGGTGCTGCTCAATATGGGTATCGCCCCCGACCGGGCGGAATGCGCGCTGCGCATGAGCCTGAGCCCCGCCACTACCCAGGAGGAAATCGATTGCGCCTGCCAGGCGGCCGGACGGGTGTACGGCCAGCTCAGCCGGTTTAAAAGGAGATAACGCTATGCGAGAAGTATTGCTGGTGCGCTTTGGAGAGGTGCACCTTAAGGGCCTTAACCGCCCCTATTTTTTGAAAAAACTGGTGGCCAATATCCGCCACGCGGTGGCGGGCATGGGCGGAAACGTATGGATAAGCGATTCGCGCATATACGTGTCGGACGCCGCCGATATGGAAGCGTGCGCCCAGCGCGTGTGCAAGGTGTTTGGCGTGTATTCGGTCAGCCCGGCCTACGAAATGGAAAAGGATTTTGAGCCCATCGCCCAAAAGTGCGTGGAGCTGATGCGTGGGCGCACGGGCACCTTTAAGGTGTTTGCGCGCCGCTCGGACAAACGCTTTTTTATGGATTCCATGCAGATCCAGCGCGAAATCGGCGGACGCGTGCTGGACGCCGTACCGGGCCTTTCGGTGGACGTACACCATCCGCAGCACAAACTCAGCGTGGAAATCCGCGACCATGCCTACGTCTACGCGCGCGAGATCATGGCCGTGGGCGGCATGCCCATGGGCACCGGCGGCAAGGCCATGCTGCTGCTGTCGGGCGGCATAGACAGCCCGGTGGCCGGCTTTCAAATCATGCGCCGGGGCGTCAGCATGCGCGCGGTACACTTTTTCAGCTTTCCCTATACCAGCGAGCGCGCCCGGGAAAAGGTGCTGGAACTGGCAAAAATTGTGGGCGAATACGCAAACGGCCTGCCGGTTTACGTGGTGCCCTTTACCAAAATCCAAATGGAGATACACGAAAAATGCCCCGATAGCCTGGGCACGCTGCTGATGCGCCGCTACATGATGCGCATCGCCGAGCGCCTGGCCCGCGATTCGGGCGCGCAGGCGCTGGTTACGGGCGAAAGCCTGGGCCAGGTGGCCAGCCAGACCATGGAGGCGCTGGACTGCACCGACGCGGTGGTGGATATGCCGGTGTTCAGGCCGCTGATCGGCATGGATAAACTGGATATCATTGGCATAGCCGAAAAGATCGGCACCTATGAAACCTCCATTTTGCCCTATGAAGATTGCTGCACGGTGTTTACCCCGCGCCATCCCACCACCAGGCCCAAACGCGAAGAGCTGGAGCGCGCCGAGCAGAAACTGGATTCGCAGTCGCTGCTGGACGAGGCGGTCGCGGGCGCCGAGCTGGTGTATCCCTGGCGGGAAACGGATGCCGGATAATTAAAGGAAGGGCGCCCTGCCCCGGTTGCGCAGACGCGCAAATCCCGCTCCTTTTCATTGACATGGAATAGAGCGGGATTTTTTTAGGTTTATTTAAGGGAAAAGCCTTATCCTATATATGCGAACCTTTTATGGCGGACGCCGGGCGCGCGTTGCGTTAAGGCGCGTTTGTTTGCGGGGGACGCGCGATTTTTATAGGGTAAGGAGCGGAAATGATGAAAAATAAAAAGCTGTGGTTTAAACTGCTGCTGGATGGCTTGATGCTGATTGCGCTGACGCTGCTTTTCTGGAAAGAGAATTTCGGCATGTCTTTTCATGAAATTGTGGGCGTATCGGTTTTGGGGGCTTTTTTGCTGCATCTCATTTTGAACTGGCGGTGGGTATGCCGGATAACGGGCCGGTTCTTTAGCCGGGGCATGACCGCGCGTGCGCGCGTGGGTTATCTGGTAGACGCGGGGCTGCTTGTCTGCTTTGCCGTTATCGGCTTTTCCGGCATATGCATGAGCCGGACCCTGTTCCGCCTTTCGGTGGAAGGCAATTGGAAAACGCCGCACTATTTTTGCAGCGCGCTTGCCCTTATCCTCGTCGGCGTTCATCTGGGGATGCATTTTACCCTGATCGCCAACGCGCTGCGCAGCCGCATTCGCCTTCGCCCGCTTGCCGGCAAAGCCGCAGCGATATGCCTCGGGGCCGCGGTTATCGCCGTAGGCGTGTACGCCGTCCAGTCTACCTCCTTTAGCCAGTGGCTGAACATGCCCTTCCAGACCAGGGCGTACGCGGAAAACCGCGTCCGTCCCAGCGCGGAAGGCGAGGAAGGCGCGCGGCAAACCGCCTATGCCGAATCGGAGCAATCCGCGCAAACGGAGCGGCAGGCCCAGACGGCGCAGTCCGAAGAAAGCAGGGAAAAATTCCAGGAAGGCTCGAATAGGCGTTCGCGCGAAGGCGGGCATGGCGGCGGACAGTCGGGCGTAAACGCCGCCGCGATTATCTGGAAGGCGGCGCAATACGCCGCAATCAGCCTGATGGTTGGCATTTTTACCTGGGGCGTGGAACGCCTGGCGCGCCGCGGCAAAGCCGGGAAAATAAAAACGGCCTGATGCGCTGCGCGCAGGGGCCTTACGCAATCGCAAAGAATGTCGGAAAAAGCTGATGAAATGGTATTGCATATAAACCATGCATGTGTTAAACTGATTTCGTTCACGAAAGTGAAAAATATTTGGCAAACCGACGATATGCGGGAGGGGAACTGCGTGAATTGGGCTTTGATTGGCTACGGCGGAATGGGTTCGTGGCATGTGGAAAAGCTGAGCACGATGAAGGAAGTAAACATCCTGGGTATCTACGATATCAAGGAAGAGCGGCGCGAGGCCGCGCGCAAGGCCGGGCTTCACGCCTATGAATCGCTGGAAGCGCTGCTGGGCGACGAGCGCGTGGAATTGGTTACTATCGCCACGCCCAACGATATACACCGCCCGCTGGCCATCCAGGCGATGAAGGCGGGCAAGCATGTAATCAGCGAAAAGCCGGTTACCTTATCGGCCGCGGATTTGCAGGCGATGATCGACGCGTCCAGACAGTATGGACGGCTGTTTACCGTGCATCAGAACCGGCGCTGGGACGAGGACTTTCTGTCCGTAAAGCGGATCCTGGCGGAAAATTCGCTGGGCAAGGTGTTTAATATCGAGTCGCGCGTGCATGGTTCGCGCGGCGTGCCGGGCGACTGGCGCAACACCGCGTCTCAGGGCGGCGGCATGATACTGGACTGGGGCGTACACCTGCTGGACCAGATTTTGCAGCTGGTGGACGAGCCCATCGTATCGGTTTACTGCACGGTGTCCCACGTGACCAACGACGAGGTGGACGACGGCTTTAAGACCATTATCACCTTTGGCAGCGGGCTGACCGCGCACGTGGAGGTAGGCACCAGCAACTTTATCAATATGCCGCGCTGGTATGTACAGGGCAACAACGGCACCGCGATTATCAACGATTGGGCCATGAACGGCGAAATTGTCAAGGTATCCGATTGGGAAAAGCGCGACGCCGTGCCGGTCGTGACCGCCGCTGGGCTGACCAAGACCATGGCCCCGCGCACCAGCGAGACCATTCGCCGTTACGAGCTGCCGCGCGTGGACGCCGACGTGCGCGACTTTTACCGCAACGTGATCGGCGCGATTCACGGCGAGTGCAAGCAGCTGGTTACCCACGAGCAGATGATGCGGGTAATGCGGCTGATGGAGGCGCTTTTCCGCTCCGCCAAGGAAAATCAGGTTATTCACGAGCGCATCTGAATTAAAACGCAAACCGGAAAATTTCAAGGCCCCGCTGTGGTTATACCGCGCGGGGCCACAGTATGTTGACAAAGTCAACATACTGTGGGTGCGCGCGAACCGGACGCATTGGCCGCGCCGGCCGGAATTTTAAGCGCGCGCGGATAAAATCGGGCCCGTTGCGGGGTGTTCACGCGCAACCGGCCCGTTAATCAAACCGCGGCAAGCGGGCGGCGCCCGCTACGATAAATCAGCGCTCGATCAGGCTTTCCCCGGTCATTTCGGCCGG
>CAWVLE010000224.1:0-11296 GCA_963929805.1 uncultured Eubacteriales bacterium
GGCTTGCCCAGCTTGTCCATGGCCGCGTCGATCACCTTGTCGGCCTTGGAGGTGCGCGACGAGGTCTGTTGGCCGCTGCCGGACGAGGAAGAAGAAGACGCCGGCGTAAACGCGGTCTTTAGCATGTAACCGCCTTTGCCGTTAATCTTTACCTTTACCCATTTGTCGCCCGATTTTAATATGGTTACCTTGGTGCCCGATTTAACCGATACGTACTTGGCCGAGGTGGAGGCCTTCTGGTACATCTTGGCGCTGCGCTGCGTGGTCTTCACCACCGCGCTCGAGGACGAGGACGAGCTTTGGGTAAACGCGGAAGTGGGCACATAGCCCACGCCGTTTCCCACTTTTACCTTTTTCCAGCTGGACCCGCTTGCCAGTATGACCAGCTCCGCGCCTTTTTTAACGGCCTTGATCTTTTTGGAAGATTTGGACGCGCTTTTATAGATGCTGGTCGCCTTAGTGGTTTTAAGTATCGTAGTTTTCGTATTGACCGAATTAGCGCTTACCACAATTTCCAGCGCGGCCTTTTTCACATAACCGGTCTTGTTGTTATATTTCACCTTCGCAAAGCTGCCGCTGGTGGATATGACCGTTACTTTTGTGCCCTTTTTGAGCCTGCAAATTAACTTCGAGCTGGATTTTGTGGACGCGCGCATCTGTGTGGTTGAGGCGGTTACCGTGCCCGTACCCGAAGCCAGCGCGCATTGCGCCGCCAACAGGCACAGCAGCAAGATTGCCGCCGCCCACAAAGCCTTTGTCCATGATCGCATCCCTGTTTTCCTCCCTGCGAAAAATTCGCCATGGGAAGATTATAGCATAATCGATACAATTTATCAATAACTCGAAATAATTTTGCAATAATTAGCCCGTGCCCGCGCGCTAAAAGTACTGTATTTGCTGGATTTTAGATGTTGATGACCTAAATATCGTTCCAATTGTTACGTTTTTCCAACAGGCAAAAAAGGGCTTATGCGCCCGGTCCGCGGCGGCCCGAGCGGTGGGTAAAGTGAATCCAGCGCGCGCGCAGCGGCAGCAGCGCGTCGTAAAGTTCGCGCCGGAGCAGAAAAACGGACAGCGCCGCCACGCCCAGCGCGGCGAGCGCGTTCCAGGGATAAGCAAGATACGCGGCCGCGCACATGGCCAGCGCAAAGAGCAGTTTCGGCGCGCGGCGCGCCTGGCCGTCCAGCAAAAGCGCCGCGCACAGCCCCGCGCACGCCAGCGCCGCGCATAGATAGGCCTGGCGCCACAGCGGCGTTACGCAGGCGCCCAGCAGCGCGATCAATTCGGCCAGCATGATAAGCGCGGTCGCGCGGCGGCCGGTTTCGCAGGCGTCGCGTTTAAGGCCCACGCCCTGCGCGGCCATCAGCGCCGCGCCCAATGCCGCGCCGGGCAACAAAGCTTCATAGCCTACGGCCAGCGCGCCGGCCGGCAGCGCGAAGAGCAGCCCGGCCCAAAACCGCGGCTGGGCCGCGCGCAAAAGCGCGCCAAAGTCAGCCGCTTGCGCGCGCCCAAAGCACTTAAAACGCAGCCGGACGCCTAAATACGCCAGCCAGAAAACCGCCGCCATGGCCGCGGGCCAGCGATCCGCCATACCGCGAAAAAACGCCGCCGCGCAGCATACCGCGCACGCGGCCAGCGTTAACATCAGCGCGGCCGCGCCCAGCCGCCGCCTGCGCGCGTCGTCCACGATAAGCCCCACGGCCAGGCGCGCGCCCGTAGGCGCGCCCAGGCACAGCGCGTGTATAAGCGCCGCCCAAAACATCAGGCGCGCCGCAAAAGACAGATACGTCTGCATCCGCCCATTCGCCCCCTATTTGTGATACCGTTCGCCCGCCGTAATGCGCGCCGCGCGATAGAGCTGCTCAAGCAGTATTACCCGCATCAGCGTGTGCGGAAAGGTCATATTGGAAAAGGAGAGCCGGTAATCCGCGCGTTTAACCACCTCGTCGCTCAGCCCCAGCGACCCGCCGATCACCAGTACCAGCCGCCTGCCGTCCATCTGCCAGTCCTCAATCAGGCGGGCCAGAGCCACCGAATCGGGGGCGTTTCCCTTAATGCACAGCGCCACCACCCGGTCGCCGGGCCGGATTCTGCGCATCAGCGCCTGGCCCTCGCGCTCAAGCGTCTTGCGCACCAGCGCCTCGGAAGGCCGGTCCGGCTCGCCCTCGTCTTCCAGCTCGGTAATTTCCACATTGCCGTAACGCGTCAGGCGCTTGCGGTATTCCTCGCAGGCCTCTTTCTGCCAGCGCTCCTTAAGCTTTCCCACGCACAAAATCAACGCGTTCATATCCCGCCTCCACAGCCGTTTCGGGCGATTTTCCCCGGACGTCTACATCAGCCCCACAATGCCGCACAAATCCAGCGCGTACAGCCCGATCACGGTGACGACGGCGCTGAGCAGCACCACCAGTTCGCGCCAGCCCAGTTTTTTGCGGTCTACCTTCCCCTCGCGCTCAAAGGGGCGCTGTTGCTTTTCCCGGTCGGAAGAGGCGGCCAGCATGAGCACGGCAAAAATCACCAGCGCGATGCCCATGCGCAATAGCACCAAAAGCACGCCCGCCGTCCCGCCCAGGTAGGCGTACAGGCTGCGCGCGGCCAATTCTATTTCCGATTCGGTAAGCTGTTTTGTGGAAAGCAGCAGCGTAGCGCCGTTATACGTCATGTGAAAGGCGATCGCGCAGTACAGGCTGTCGGCATTGATTGCCAGCGTGCCGCACACCAGTCCCATCAAAAAATGCGCGGGCAGGCCCTCGATCGAGCCGTGCAGCGCGGCGAACATCGCGCTGGAAACCAGCAGCGCATAGCGCGTGCCGCGCCGTTCCCACGCGCCCATCAGCGCGCCGCGAAACATGATCTCTTCGCAAATGGCCGGTATTGCGGCCGAAAACACCAGCATCCAGGGCAGGTTTTCCCATTGGACGCCCGCGCTTAGGCTGGATATCCGCCCGCCCAGCGCCTGTATCGCCATGCGGTACAGCGTGGTCAAGTCGCTCATAAGCGGCACGGCCGCCAGGGCCAACGCGCAGGCGATGCCCACCGCGCTGGCCTTGGGCGGGTTGAGCCGGAACGCGCGCTCCACGCCCGGCCTGTTCGCCACAACCGTCAGCGGCAAAAGCGCCAGCACGCCCGCCTCGTACACGCAGCCCAGCGCGGCGTTCAGCGGCGCGCTCAACATTCCCGCGTAACTAAAAAGCGCGCGCGCGGCCACCAGCAGCATGTTTCCCATCGCGGCAAACAGGTATAGCGCGTTGGCCGTCATCAAATCGGGCCTGCGCGGCCAGTTTTTAAATTCGCCATCCAGCTGGTAATCCTTCAGTTCTTCCCCGCTCATTGATCACGCCTCCGGTACGCAGGGTATATACGCCGCTCATGGAATCGCGCCGCGCGATATCCAGCGCCAGTTCCTCGCCCACGGCCACGCCCTCCTCCGTCAGGCAGTCGGACACCGTTTTAAGCGCCAGTTCCGGAAAGTTGTTTTCCCGGCTTAAATGCCCCAGTATGACGTGGCGCACGCCTTCGCGGTACAGCCGCGCCGCCGCCCGGCCCGCGTCCTCATTGGACAGGTGCCCGCGCCGGCCCAGTATGCGCCGTTTTAATTCGTAAGGATAGCGGCCCGCCTTGAGCATATCCACGTCGTGGTTGGCCTCCAGCAGCACAAGGTCCGCGCCCGCCGCCTGGCAAATCCATCTGTCGCTCAGGCATCCGATATCCGTGGCGACCGCCACCTTAAGCGCGCCCTGAGACAGCGCGTAGCCCACCGGCTGCGCGGCGTCGTGAGGGATGTCGAAGGGCATCACGTTTATGCGGCCCACGCAAAAATCCACGCCCGGCACGATCGTGCGGCGGTTGGCGGGTTCCAGCGCGCCCAGCTTTTGTTCCATAGCCGCCCAGGTGCCCTCCGTGGCGTACAGCGGCAAATTGTATTTGCGCGACAGCACGCCCGCGCCCTGGATATGGTCGGTGTGCTCATGGGTTATCAGTATACCGCAAAGCGTATGCGCGTCCAGCTGCGCGCGCGCAAGCTCGGCGGACAGCCGGCTGCCCGACACCCCCGCGTCCACCAGCAGCGCCGTGTCGCCGTCGCTCACCACAATGGCGTTGCCGCTTGATCCGCTAAAGAGCGGTATCATCTTAAGTTCCATTCCCGGCCTTCCTCTTTTAGTAGATTATCCTGCTCCAAAGCAAGCCTTTCGCGCAGCGCGGCGCGCACCTGGCCCGCGTCGGTAAGCGCGTTTATGCGCGCGCGCAATTGCGCCGCGCCCCGCGCGCCCTGCAAATACCACGAGATGTGTTTGCGCATTTCAAGCGCCGCGCTCTTTTCCCCGCGCAGCGCGGCCATATCGTCCATATGGCGAAGCGCCATGCGTATGCGCGACGCGAAATCGGGCGCCGCGCACGGCGCGCCTGACAGCGCCGCGCGGATCTGGGCAAATATCCACGGGTTCCCCCGCGCGCCGCGCCCCACCATCACCCCGTCGCAACCGGTTTGCCTGAGCATGGCCAGCGCGTCCTCGCCCGAGAATATATCGCCGTTGCCCAGCACGGGTATGCGCACCGCGCGTTTCACCTGCGCGATCACGTCCAGATCGGCGCGCCCCGCGTAGAGCTGGTTGCGCGTGCGCGCGTGTACGCATATCATGCGCGCGCCCGCCTCCTCGCACAGCCGCGCCAGGCGCGGCGCGTTTACGCTGCGCTCGTCCCAGCCCGAGCGCATTTTAACCGTCACCGGCAGCCGCACGGCGCGCGATACGGCCTCGACGCAGCGCGCGGCCAGCGACTCGTCGCGCATAAGCGCGCTCCCGTCGCCGTTGGAAACGATTTTGGGCGCGGGGCAGCCCATGTTAATATCGATAAAGGCAAACCCGCGCGATTCGAGCCGCGCGGCCGCCTCGGCCAAAACGGCCGGTTCGTGCCCGAAAAGCTGAAGCCCCACCGCTCCCTCGTCCGCATCCAGGTGCAAAAGCTCGCTAAGGGCGCGCGCGTTCTCGGGCGCGTGCAAAAAGCCCTTGGCGCTGACCATTTCGCTTACGGTAAAGCTGGCGCCCTGCTCGTGGCACAGCCGCCTGAAAGACGTGTCGGTGATGCCCGCCATCGGGGCAAGCGCGCACGGCGCCGTTTGGAAAAACGGCATAATTCTCTCCCCTCCATACCGCACAAAGCGAAGCCCATCTAAAAAACGGGCTTCGCCTCGCGCGCGTATACTTACTGCGCGCCTGTTTACGCGGCCGGCTGCGTAGGCGTGAGCGTGGGCGCCGGCGTAGGCGTAGGATCGAGAATGATCTGCGTCTGGCGCATGCCCGCGATCTTCCACTGGCCGTTTACCCGGTAAAGGGTCATCTGATAGCGGCCGCCCTGCCACGCGGGCGGGGAGGAAGAAAGCGTGCCGTTGCTCACCAGCGCGCTTTTGCCCGAAACCACGCTGCCGCGTATTACGGGCACCCTGTAGACGATGGTGGCCTGCGCGGTGTCCTCCCACGGCCAGCTCCATATCCACTCCATGGTCATGGAATCCTCAAAATCGGTAATATTGTAATTGATGTAGGGCGACTGGGCGGAAAGCCCGATGAGGAGCGCCTCGTCGCTTTCCAGAAAATCGGCGCGAAAGAAATTGTTCAGATACTCGGGGTTTTCGCGCGTAAGGATAACGTTTGTGCGCGCCTTCATGCCGTCGCTTAACAATATATAGATGTTGGACGCGTTCATGGCCATATAAAAGGCCAGCACCAGCACCGAGACGATCAGGCTGAAGATTACCAACTTGGAGGCAAAAAACCACAAAAACCGGCGTACATATTTCACGTTTCAACGCTCCAAACAATTTTTGTCCGTCTTGATATCCCGTCCGTTTATCTCATACGGCGCGCGTCAGCCCATGTCTTCCAACAGCTGGCGCATGCTTTCGATCATCTGCTCGTCCTGCATGCGGAATTTGAATTCCACCCGGCGCGAGGCCTCGGCGTCTTCGTTGCCGTATTCGTCCAACACGGGGTTGGAGAACGAGCGGCCGTTGGCCGTGGCGATCTGGCGCAGGTAGGACTTCATTTCGGTGCTGATGTAGGGATAACTGTCGTCGAGTATATACTGCATCACGGCCAGCGCGCGCTGCTGGGAAAGCTCCAGGTTGGACATGTAGGTGCCCATGGAGTCGGTATGCCCCTCGATGATGATTTCCGAAATGTTCTGCCGGTTTTCATCGCTCAAAAGCACGCTCAGGTACACCGGCAGGAACTGGTCCAGCACCGCCTTGCCGCTTTCCTTCAGTTCGCTCTTGCCCAAATCGAACAGCACGCTGGCGTCCAGCGTAATCGCGCCGCTTTGCGCGTCCACCGTGGCCTTGATGTTGGCCTGGTTAAGCGCCGCGCCCAGCGAGGCGATTATGCGCGCGCGCACGCCCACCATCGCGTCCAGCTTTTCCTGCTGCTCGGCCATCTGCGCCTGCTGGTTTGTAAGCAGCGTCTGCTGCTGGGTCATCTGCTCCTGTTGCTGGGCCAGCTGGGCGCGCGCGGCGTCCAATTCCTCCTGCTGCTGGGCCAACAGCTGCTGAGAGGTTTCCAGTTCCTTTTCGTTAAGCAGCAGTTTCGCCTGCTGGCTTAGCAGCTCCTGTTCGCTTTCGTTTAGCTTTTCCTCGGATTCGGCCAGCGCCGCGTCCTTTTCGTTAAGCTCGGCTTCCTTTTCATCGAGCAGCCCGCTCTGGCGCACCAGCTCGGCGGTCTTTACCTCCAGCATGTCAAAATACTGGTACACGCTGTAAAACATGATAAGTACAAACACCAGCAAAAGCGCGCTCATCAGGTCGGAAAAGCTCAGCCAGAAGCTGTTGTTTTCCCGCGCGCCGCCGCGCAGCCTGCGCCGCCCGTAATAGCTCATCTGCCTGCCTCCTTACCGGCGGAGCTGATCCACCGCCTCGTCGAGCGCGGCCTGCACGCGCCTGAGCGCGTCGGTCAGGCGGTTTGCCTGGCTTGCGTACAGCCCGGCCGTCCCATCCAGCAGTTCGGGCAGTTTTTCCACAGACGCCTTTATATCGCCTACCATCCAGCTAAGCTGTTCAGCCGCTTTATTGAGGTTGTCGAAAAATTTGGTATAGGTGCGGTCCATATCCTTGGTGATGCCGCCCGTCAGTTTTTTATGGCTCTCGTTTAGCAACTCGCCCGAGCGCTTTATCTCGCCCGCCGCGTCGGACAGGGTCTTGCCCGCCTGCGCCACGTCCACGCTGAGCGTCCTGGTAAGCTGTTCGGCGGCGGCCTGGAACCCGGTCATAAACTGGGCCAGTTCGCTTTGCAGGCTGCCCACCGATTGCAGGTAGTTATTCTGCTGGCGCGCGATCAGCTCCAAATGTTCCACGTTGGCCGCGATGCGGTCGTAGCTTTCGTCGGCCATGCGGTTGGCGCCGCTCAGCTTGTCCACATAGGCGTCGAATTTTTCCAGCAGGTTTTCGGAAATGGCCTGCACCTGGGTAATGTCGCGCGCGATGCGGCTCAAAGCGCCCATGGAGTTTTGCATTTCCCCGGTCAGCTGCTTTTCCCGCTGGCAGGTGCTGTCAATGGTGGCGGCCAGGTTGGTAAACTGGTTATCCAGCGATTCGTTCATGGCCTGCATAAAGCGCTTGACCAGCGTATCCATCGCGTGCAGCTGTTCGCGGGTGGTATAGCTGATAAAGTCGTCCAGCGAACGGCGCACGGGCGCGAGCGTCTTTTCAAACGCGCCGGCCATGCGCTCGGCCATCTTGCCGGTCATATCCTCGGCGATAGACTGAATCAGCGCGGTCTGTTCCTGCTGGTAAATGGCGATCTGGGTCATGGGGTCCACCGACAGCACGCCCGCGTACTTGCTCATGGCCGCGTAAAACGCGCTGAGCGCGCGCAGCGCGGAGCCGTTCGCCACCCGGGTAATCAGCGTGGTGGCGATGGAAAAAATCACGCCCACGATGGAGGTGGTAAAGGCGTACTGCATGCCCGGCACCAGCTGGCGTATGGCCTGCATAACCGCCTCGGAATCGTCCATGGAAAAGCCTTGCAGGCCCATCGACATGCCAATCAGCGTGCCCAGAAAGCCCAGCGACACCATCATGCCGGGCATGGCCTCGGCCAGCGGGCCGCGGCCCGGGCCGTATATGGCGGTTTCCTCGTTGATGTAGTCCTCCACGTTGCTGGGGTTATGAAATTCGCCGTCGGCAAAAAACAGGTTGTTCAGGTATTCGCTCCAGTGCGGATAAAGCGCGCCTTTTCCCAGAAAAGTCTCCTCCTGCCAGGAACGCTTGGCGTTTTCGCCCTTTTTTATCGCGCGCACCGCGCCGGAAAGCACGCGCCGCGTATAGATAACCGGCGCGACGCATTTGACCATGCACACGATAAACAGCGCCACAATGGCCGCGTATACCAGAAAGTTCAAGGTATTGGTTAAAAAACTGGAATAGAGGAACGCCCCGAACCCCTCCAATGTGCATCCTCCCTTTCTCAAAAGCGCCGCTACGCAAAACGTCAATGGTTCTATGACGAATCAGGCGCCGTATTGGTTCAACGCATGGCGCTTTCCCATGCGCTACGCATACAAATTCTTATCTATTATATCATTGCGCCGTTAAGGTTTCAACGCGAAAACCGGTCAAAACCGGCATACGCCCCCATTTCCGCCCCGCGCCGAATATCGCGCTTGCATTTTGCGGGCGGATATGGTATACTTTCCCCTGTCACACGGGCGATGACATCCGGGTCCCGTGCGGCGTCATGCCGTGAACCTTGTCAGGGCCGGAAGGCAGCAGCAATAAGCGGATTTTGGCGCGCGCCGCGGGGTTTACCTGGTTCGAGCCCGTGTGGCTTTTTTTATGCCGCGCGTCGCGTAAGCGGCCCCTGCGGCGGACGCTTCGCCCCTGGGCCGCGTGTACGCTGCTTCCTATTTTACAAAACATTTTTAAAGGAAAATTAAAACGCGCCAAATTTATGTAAAAAAACGCCTCCGCCCGCGTAAGAAGCGGGTCGGGGGCGTTTTCGCGGGCGGGCGGCCTCCCTTAGGCCAGGCCGCTGAGCCGCATCAGCCGCGCCATATCCTCTTTATCCAGCACGGCGTCGCCCGCCTCGCGCAAGGCCCACACCTGCGCAAGGCTGCTTACGCCCACGATGGGAAACACCGGGAAGCTTTGCCCGGTCAAAAAGGCCAGCGAAAGCGCGCCCACGCTCACGCCCGTGCGCGCGTGGATTTCGGTCAGCGCCTGGAAAATGCGCATGTTGGACGGCGTCATAAACCGCCGCCGCGCCTTATCGCTCAGCGCGGCCTCGCCGCCCTCGAACAGTTTGATGAAAAAGCCCTTGGCCTGCGATGAGAAGGGGACGCAGGGCATGCCGCTTTCCAGATGCATATTGTAATCCTCGCGGCCCAGCATCACCAGCGTGTCGTCCTCCACAATCGCCTGGCGCGCCAGGCTCCATTGCGGCTGGTTGACGGAAAAACCCTGCATGCCGTGCGCGGCGGCGTAGGCGTTGGCCTCGCGTATGCGCGCCGCGCTCCAGTTGGAGGCGCCCAGTTTTTTGATTTGCCCCCGCTCATAAAAACCGTTGAGCGTTTCGAGGATTTCGCCCACCGGGCGCGCGGCATCGTCCCGGTGCAGGTAATACACCTCTACGCAATCCACGCCCAGCGCGTCCAGGCTGCGCGAAAGGTCTTCGCGCAGGTCTTTAGCGCTTAACCGGCTTGCGTGCATGTTCTCAAGCGGCGGGTGAGCGCCCTTTGTGCCTATAATCATCCGCGCGCGGTTGCCGCGCGCGCGCAGCCAGCGCCCGATGGTCTGCTCGGCCAACCCCTGCCGCCCGTTGGCCAAATCGCCGTAAACGCGCGCGGTATCCAGAAAATTCCCGCCCAGTTCCACATACGCGTCCAAAATGTCGAAAGCCTCGCCCTCGCTGAGCGAGGAGCCCAGCCCGGTAGAACCCATTACGATCGCCGACGCCTCGCGGTCCAGCCCGTCCAACGCCCTGTAAATCATGGCAAATCCCCCCGATGTTTTATATATTGCGCCGCGCCTTACGTAGCGGGCGGCTCTATTCGCTTTATCACGCGCAGATAAACGCCTTCGCGCTCGCACACAAACGCGCCGCCGCAGCCGATGCGGTAGTCAAAGTAATCCCGCGCGGGCCGCGCCCGGCTGGAAAGAATGGCCATCAGCGTGCCGCCATGCGCCACAATCGCGGCGCGCGGGGGCATATCCGCGCACAGCCGGTCGTAGGCGCGCACGCAGCGCTCACAAAACGCGGCCCGGCTCTCGCCGCCCGGAAAGGGCAGCGCGCCGCCGCTGTCTATATAGGCCTGAAAGGCGGCCTCGCGCGTCAGCTCCCGCCAGGTCCTGCCCTCAAATTCGCCAAAATCCATCTCCCGAAATCCGTCTACCAGGCAGGGCTCCGCGCCGGGAAAAAGTATGCGCGCGCTTTCGACGCAGCGCAGCATGGGGCTGGCGTACAGCCTGCATACCGGTTCAAGCGCCACTTTTTCAAGCGCGCGCGCGCCGCGCCCGCTAAGCGGCAGATCGGTGCGGCCGATATAGCGCCCCTCCTCGTTGCCCCGCGTGGCGCCGTGGCGCACGAAAATCAGGCGCGAAGTTTCTCCCTGCATGGACAAGCACCCTTTAAAACAGTTTTTGCCCCACCGTCAGCGCGACCAGCATGGCCGTTTCGCTCACGCACACAAACCAACCGGCCGTGTCGCCCGTAATGCCGCCAAATTTGCCCAGCGCCATTAAGCGGTACCACGCCAGCGCGACAAGCTGTACAAGCACGGCCAGCGCGCCCGCCCAGCCCAGGCAGCACAGCGCGGCCATCAATACGGCCGCCTGCGCGGCGCATACCACGGCCACGCGGCCGCGATCGGCCATGCCGGCAAAGGTATGCACCAGCCCGCTGTTTTTGGCGCAGGGCAGGCGCGCCACGCACAGCGCCGACAGCGCGCGCGACAGCGTGCCGCAAAGCGCGTATTGCCACAGCGCGCGCGCGTCAAAGGCGATTTCCCCCGCCGCGCCGGCCGAAAGCAGCAGGCAGGCCGCCAGGCCCATTACGCCGAATGCGCCCGCGTGCGAATCCTTCATGATCTGCAGCATGCGCTCGCGCGGCGCGTGGCTGGCAAGCGCGTCGCAGGTATCCATCAGCCCGTCCATGTGTATGCCGCCGGTCACCAGCAGCGGCACCAGCGCGCCCAACGCGCCGCGCATGGGCGCGCCCAACGCGGCAAGGCGCGCAAAATACATCACGGCCGCCATCGCCGCGCCCTGCAGCAGCCCCACCATTGGAAAAAAGCACAGCGTGTAGCGCATGGG
>CAWVLE010000225.1:0-18692 GCA_963929805.1 uncultured Eubacteriales bacterium
CGGCATTAAAGCCTCGATGGCCTGATTATCGGCCAGTTGCTGCGCGGCCACGGCCGTGCCGCTGCTATCGGAAGCGTAAAGCTGCAATATATTCTTGCGATAGGTATCGCCCGCGTGGGTAGCGATCAGTTCCTTGCCGTCCATGTACAAATCATAGCTTACCCCGTCAATGGGCGAACGGTCGGCCACCAGCATGGCCATTACGTATACGCCCACCACGCAGATTACCGCCACGCAGGCAACGATTACTACCGGCTTGACCCAGCCAGGCGCGCCCCGGCGCGCCGTCTTTTCGCCGTTGCGGTCGCGCCGGCGTTTTACGCCGCGCTCCGGCTCCTCGCCGTCCGCCGTCTTTTCCTGGCCCGCTTCTCCGGCCTGAACGCCGTCCATCTGAGACTGCGCTTCTTCCTGATCGTCCCGCGCGCCCTTGCCAAACAGCGGTCCGCGCCTGCCGCCTTTTTTGCGCTCCTTTTGCTCGTTCATCCGCCGGATATATTCCTCCACCTCCGGGCTGATGCCGGTTTTGTGAATGGACTTGGGCGGTTCAATGACAAAGCGTTCCTCCGCCGGTTCCCCGTCGGGCGATTGCACGGCCGGTTGGGGCGATTGAGGTTCCGCCTCCGGAGCGGGCGCGGCTTTTTCATCGTCCGGGATATCCGCCTGCTGAGGGGCGGCGGCTTGCGGCGCGTCCGCGGGTTCATCCGTCCGCTCGTTTTTTTCGGACGGTTCCGGCGCGGGCTTTTCCTGCGCCGGGTCGCTAAGCACAGGCCGGTAGGTTGTGCGCGTATACACATCCTCGCCCGCCTGCTCGTCCGGCGTCATGGAAGTATAGGTTGTACGCGTATACGGCGCGGCTTTTTTATCGCGCGCCTGGCCCTCGCCGGACTGAAACACCGGCTGGGCCGCCGTATACCCATTGCCCTCAAAACGGCTGTCGCCCACCTGCGCGCCGCAGTGGGGGCAATTGGGTTCCTGTGGATTTATGGTTTTGCCACATTTGCTGCAAAACATGCGTTAGCCTCCTAAAAAAGTCAATGCGTCCATAGCACGACGACGCGCATGAATATACATAATCGCTCAACTTTATTGTATCGTTAAACGATCTATCCGTCAAGCAAAAACATGCGCCGCACATGCAAATCGGCATGTAAAAAGCCTTAGATTTCGGGCGCGGCGGGAATTACTTCCTCGGTAACCAAGCCGCCGGTTGAATCCGCAGCCGCCTGCGCGTCGGGCGCGGGGGTCGCCTCTCCGGCCTGGGCCTGCGGCGTCTCGGTGGCCATCGTGCCGTATTGATAGGTAACAACGCCCTGGGTCAGTTCCACCGTGTTTGAATTATTAAGCCCCAGTATATATACCAGCATCACGGTAAGCGACGCAAATCCGATTAGAGAAATCAATATTTTTCCACGCAGCGGGCAACGCGCGCCGTGCCATAGCAACATCATCCCTATAGGCGGCAGGCAAATGGTCAGCACAATCGTTAGCCACATGCGCCCGCTCGGGGTGTTGCGCGCCGGCGTTTTGAATACGGGCGCCGTTCCTGAAGTTCTCATCTGCATTCCCTCCCGTATTATATTATAGCAAACAGACGTACTGTTCACAATACGCGTTCCAAAACCGTGCGGCCTTTGCCACGCAAAAATCAAATTCAACGTAAAATTTGCAATCGGTCATTTTGCGCGCCCGTTTTTGTGTTCCTTTTAAGTTTGAAATATGCTATAATAATTAATCACACGGACATTATACATGTTTTGGGTATTTTCTTTCGGAAAAGGGGTGCGGTCTTGGACGGTCAGGAGATGATCCGTATCAATGGCCTGAGCAAGGTGTACGGCGCCGGACCGAACGCGGTGGTGGCCTTGGATAAGGTGGATCTGTGCATCGAGCGCGGCGATATTCACGGCATTATCGGCATGAGCGGCGCGGGCAAATCCACGTTGATCCGGTGTATTAACCGCCTGGATACCCCGACCGAAGGCCAGATTTTTATCGACGGGGAAGACGTGCTGGCGATGAACGCGCGCCAGTTGCGCGCGCTGCGCAAGCGGGTCAGCATGATTTTTCAGCACTTTAATCTTTTGATGCAAAAAACGGTGTCCAAAAATATCCGCTACCCGTTGGAAATCGCGGGCGTTCCCGCGCGCCGCGCCAACGAACGTGTACGGGAACTGCTGTCCATCGTGGGGCTGGAAAGCAAGGCCATGGCCTATCCCTCCCAGCTCTCGGGCGGACAGAAACAGCGCGTGGCCATTGCGCGCGCGCTGGCTTCGGATCCGGAGGTGCTGCTGTGCGACGAGGCGACCTCGGCGCTGGATCCCATGACTACCCAGTCCATATTGTCGCTGTTGCAGAAAATCAATCGCGATATGGGCATCACCATTGTGGTAATCACCCACGAAATGGCGGTCATCCGCCAGATATGCAACCGCGTGACCATCATCGACGGCGGCAAAATCGTGGAAGAAGGTTCGGTTGACGACGTGTTCAACCACACCAAAAGCGCGGCCGGCCGCCGGTTGTTCGGTATTTTGCGCGACGATCCCGCGGCCGAGATTACCCAGGCCGTGCGCGTGGTGTTTGACGGCCAGGAGCGGCAGGAGCCGCTGCTTTCCAATTTCATACTGAAAACCGGCATGGCCGTCAACATTCTTTCGGCAGACATGCACACGGTGGGCAGCAAATCCTACGGGCAGATGCTGCTGGAGTTGCCCGCGTCCTACGCGGACCGCGAAAAACTGATAGAGGGGCTTCGTGAAATGGGCCTGAACGCGGAGGAGGTGCATTCGGCATGACGGGCGACAAACTTTGGGCGCTGGTGCAGCAGGGCATCATTGATACGCTGTACATGACGCTGCCTTCCACCTTCTTCGCCTACGTAATCGGCCTGCCGCTGGGCGTGTTGCTGGTCATCACCAGGAAGGATCACATCCTGCCCATGCCTTCGTTTAACACGGTGTTGGGCGGGATCATCAATTTTTTGCGTTCCATTCCTTTTATCATTCTTCTGGTCATGCTTTTCCCGGTTACGCGCGTGGTAATGGGCACGGCCATCGGTACGCGTTCAATTATTTTCCCGCTGGTGGTCTCGGCCTTTCCCTATGTCGCGCGCATGGTGGAAAGTTCGCTAAACGAGGTGGACAGCGGGCTGATAGAGGCTTCCCAGTCCATGGGCAGCAGCACGCTGCAGATCATCACCAAGGTGCTTTTGCCCGAATCGTTGCCCTCGCTGATTAACGGCGCGGCCATCTGTATCACCGTAATTTTGGCCTACACCGCCATGGCGGGCGCCGCCGGCGGCGACGGGCTGGGCAAAATCGCCATCACCTACGGCCTGAACCGGCGCGAATACAGCGTCATGTATGCCGCCTCCATCGCGTTGGTGGTATTGGTGCAGATTTTCCAGGTAGTCGGCAACGTGCTGACCAAGCGGCTTGACCACCGCAAGCGCTGAAATTGTTCTTCCGCGGTAGCGTGCCTACGTCTCATTTGCAATAAAGCGCGCGCCGCCGGGCCGCCCCGGTAAACGGACAGGCCCCAAACATATATCCCAGATATGAAGGAGGATACCCGGATGAAAAAATTTGTCGCTATCCTGACCGCCGCACTGTTGCTTGCGCTGGCGGTAGTCCCGGCCACGGCCGAGGAAGCTACCCCCATCGTAATCGGCGCCACCCCCTCGCCCCATGCCGAAATCCTGGAGTTTATCAAGGACGACATGGCCTCTTAGGGCTACGATCTGCAGATCGTCATTTTTACCGAATATCCGCTGCCCAACCCGGCCCTGGCCGACGGACAGCTGGACGCCAACTATTTCCAGCACCTGCCCTATCTGAACGACTACAATTCCACGGTAGATGAAGCCGAACAGTTGATCCCCGCCATCGGCGTGCATTACGAGCCCTACGCCATCTACCCCGGCCAGGTCGGCAGTCTGGAAGAGCTTAAGGACGGCGACACCATCACCATCACCAACGATCCTTCCAACGAGACCCGCGCGCTGCTTCTGCTTCAGGAAGCCGGCCTGATCACCCTGCCCGAGGACGCCGACACCAGCTCCAGCCTGACGGTTATGGATATCGTGGATAACCCCAAGAACCTGAACATTCTGGAGATCGACGCTTCCCAGCTTCCCTCCACGTTGCAGGACGTAGCCATGGCGGTTATCAACGGCAACTTTGCGCTGGACGCGGGCCTTAGCCCGGCGCGCGACTCCATCTTTATGGAGGCTGCGGACGGCGAATCCGGCCAGATCTACACCAACTATGTGGTTGTGCGCCCCGAGGACGCCGACGCGCAGTGGGTCAGCGATCTGCGCAGCGTAATCTGCTCCGAAAAGGTAGCCAACTTTATCCTGGAAAAGGAAGACTATAAGGGCGGCGTTATCCCGGCCTTTACGGTGGAATAAAGCGGGCCCCGCAGCAATTGAATGAAAAATTCCGGGCGCGTCAATCGCATCCGGAATTTTTTGTAGCCTTAATCCGCCCCGCGTCCGTTTTCGCCGGGCGCGCCTTTGTCCGCCGCGCGCCGGGCGGTCCCCGACGGGTGGTGCGCGCTTAGATCGGGAAAGTGAAAACTGTGAAAGCAAGAACCCCGTCAGGCAAAGGCGGCTTTATTTTCGGCCTTCGCCATTTTCCGGGGGTCGAAACCTTCGCCGCCCGCTCAATTAAGGTTTATTTGTTTATACGGGCCGGCGCCATACTCCGGCGCTACTGCTCTTCCTCCCCGGCTTCCGGCTCAAGTTCCACCAGCAGCTGATCCACCCGCAGTCCATCCATCTTCAGGACGGTCACATGCAGCCGGTCGTATGTGAAGGACTTGCCTTCGGCCGGCTGGGCGTCCAGCATTTCAATGGCCCACCCGCCCAGCGTGGTATACTCGCTGGAAAAATCGCGGATTTCGTAATCGATCGCGTCAAAAAACTCATGCATGCTCAGCATGCCGCTGCACTTATAGCGGCCTTCGCCTAGGCATTCGCATTCGTTCACCACGTCGTCGCTCTCGTCCCAAATTTCGCCTACCAGCTGTTCCAGCAAATCCTCCATGGTGACCATGCCCAGCGTGCCGCCAAATTCGTCCACCACGATCGCGGCGTGCATATGGCTTTTTTGAAATTTCTTCAGCGCGTCGTCCAGCTTCATGGTCTTGTGCATGTACAGCGGTTTAAGCAGCATGCCGCGCACGTCCGCCGTGCCGGTAAGCGCCATGGATTTTAAAAAATGGCTGGAGTAAAGGATGCCGATGATGTTGTCCACCGTATCTTCATATACCGGTATGCGTGAAAACATGGTGCTGGTAACCAGGCTTGCGATCTCCTCCAGAGAATCCTCTATGTCGATGGCGGCCATTTCGATGCGCGGGGTCATAACCTGCTGCACGGTGATGTCGTCAAATTCCAGCGCCGATTGCAGCAGTTCGCTGCGCTCCTCGTCTATCGCGCCCTCGTCCTCTACGGTATCCAGTATGGCGGCAAATTCTTCCTCGGTAATCGTGTGTTCTTCCTTTGCCCCCTTAAAGAGCGCGCCGGTGATTCGGTCCACCAGATAGCCCACGGCGCGTCCAACCGGGCTGAGCACAAACATGATCAGTTGCAGCGGCAGCGAAAGCGCGCGAGAAAGCGAAAAACTGCGCTGTTTGGCCACCACCTTGGGCGAAATTTCGCCAAACAGCAAAAGCAATATGGTCATCGCCACCGATGCGACGCCCGCTCCCTGGGGCCCCATCAGCGTAATGGCCACCACCGTAGCGGAAGAGGTCGCAGCTGTATTGGCCAGGTTGTTGCCGATCAGTATGGCCGAAAGCGCCGTGTCAAAGCGCTCGCGGATGTACAGCGCGCGCCCGGCGCGCTTGTCGCCGCTTTCGCTCGCGCTCTTAAGGCGCAACTGGTTTACCGTGGCAAAAGAGGTTTCGCTGGCCGAGAAAAATGCGGAGCAAAGCAGCATCAGCACAATGATAACAATATCCAATATCATATCGAGCATCGCCTTATTTCACCCCGCTTTCCGCGGCGGCCGGTTCCGGCGACGCGTCGTCTTCGTCGTAAATTTCGCCCACCAGTTCTTCCAGTATGTCTTCCATCGTAACAATGCCCAGCACCGTGCCGTCCGCCTCGCGGATGAGCGCCATATGCTGGCGGCGCTTGTTCATCGCCTGCATCAGGTCGTCTATAAAAATATCCTTGCTGTAGCTGCGCATGGGTAAAAGCAGCGCGCGCAGCGTTTTATATTGGCCGTTTATGCGCGCGGCCCAAAACCGGTTAGCCGACAGCATGCCGATGACGTGCGCGCGGCGCGCATCGTAAACCGGAAAGCGGGAATACTTGTATTTTTCCAGAACCTGCTCCACCTGTTCGGGCGTATCGGCCACATCCAGCGCGACGACCCGGTCCATGGGGATCAGTATATCCTTGGCGGTAATGCCGCCAAAATCAAAGGCCGACTGGACCAGCTCCTGCTGCTGCGGTTCCAGCACGCCCTCATCCTCTATGGTTTCGATGATTTCGGCCAGTTCTTCTTCGGTATAGGAAAAACCGCCCTCATCCGGGAAGCGGCGCTTTACCCGTTCGGACCACTTGTTAAAGAGGAACGCCACCGGCTTAAGCAGGCGCATTAAAAAAAGCAGCATGCCCGAAGAGGCCAACGCGATGCGGTCGCCTGCGCGGCGCGCTATGGCCTTTGGCATCATTTCGCTGAAAAAGAATATCGCAATTGTCACGATTACTGTTGAATAAGCCACCGCCCTGGCGCCCCAGATACGGGTAACCAGCAACGTCGCTATGGCCGCACAGCCGATATTGGCGATGTTATTGCCGATGAGAATTGTATTGAGCGTCTGCTCATAATTGTTGGCGATGTACATTGCGCGTTTGGCGCGCGCGTTTCCCGCGTCGGCGCTGCTCTTCACGCGCACGCGGTTCATGCTCATAAACGCCATTTCAACTGCGGAGAAAAATGCGCTGGCCACAAAACACAAAAGCAAAAGAAAAAGTAAAGGCCAACTGTCCGCATCCATTTCGGATATCCACTCCCATTCGTGTCGGGCGGCCGCGCCGCAAGGGCGGCCCGCTCCGGTAATGCCGTATATTATAGCATATTTGCGCCCGCCGCGCAACACATCCGTCTTGACACTGCCCCGCAATTCTGTTATCATTATTTTATTATATGATGGAAGGCGAGGCGGACGCGCGGTGGATTATCTGGTCATGTACGCGACATGCGTCGCCGGTTTTTCGTTTGATTTGGCCGTCAAGGGGGAAGTATGCCCTTTTGACGCCGCTGCCGCGCATAAGTAACCATCCAATGTTCCGGGCGGAGGGTCAATGGGCCTTCCGCCTTTTTTGCGCGCATTTGGCTTTTTCGCATTTTTGCCGCTTTTATAAAATTTATCGGAGGCATCCTTCTTATGAAATCATTTTGGGCCACCGCGCGCATGTGCGTGCGCACGGTGGGATATTTCGGGCCCTCGGATTTGATTGGGCAGTACCTTTTGCGGTTGGCGCACCTTGCGGGGCTTACGCTTATCTGGCTCGCGCTGTTCAGGGCGGGCGCCGATACGGCGGGTATGACGCTTAAGCAGGCGCTTGGTTACACCGCGCTTTCCTCGGCGCTGTCGCCCGTGCTGGACGTGCGCACGCCCATTTCCAGTTGGCTGCACGAAGGCACGCTAAGCGGGCTGTATCAAAGGCCGGCCTCGATCTTTTCCCAGTTGGCCGCCCATACGGTGGGCGGTTGGGCCGTGCACCTTGCCTGTTACGCGCTGCCTGTGTGTCTGTTTTACGCGCTCGGCGGCGTGCCCATGCTGCCGGGCACAGGCTGGTTCTTTTTGTCGCTCCCGCTGGCCATATCGCAGGGGTTTGCGGTAGATTTTTTGTTTGCTTGCCTGCTTATCCGCATGCGCGGCCAGGAGTGGACCGTGCATTCCATACGCGCCGCGCTGACCGCGCTGTTTACCGGTGCGCTGATCCCCTTCAGCGCGCTGCCCTGGGGTCTGGGCGGCGTGCTCAGCCTGTCGCCGCTGGGCACGCTCGCCGGCGCGCCGCTTGCCCTGTTTACCGGGCTGGACAGCGCGGCGCGGCTCATCCCGGCGCAGATACTGTGGAACCTTACGCTGTGGTCGCTGGCCGCGTGGTGGTTTAACAAATCGCATGAGGAGATGGCGCTCTATGGCGGATAAGCTGCGTCTGGTCTTTCGGCTGTGGCGCTTGCAGGCATGGATGGATTACCAGTGGTTTACGCAAGACCGCCTGGGCTGCCTTCTATGCGTTTTCAGCGATACGCTCGGCTCGATCTCATCCATCGGCGGCATACTGCTGTTAAGCGCGCGTTTTGAGGGGGTAGGCGGCTGGTCGTTTGATGAAATTTTGTGGATGCTGGGTTTTTTCACGCTGGCGGACGGGCTTACCTATATGCTCTTTGGCGGTTACAACGTGCTCAACATCAGCCGCCGCGTGGGCCGGGGACAGGTGGACCACATGCTGATTCAACCGGTGCCGCTGTGGATGCAGCTGTTAACCGGGGGATTTATGCCGCTATCGGGCAATTCCCCCTTTATTGTCGGGCTGGCGCTGACCATTTGCGCGGGCGTGCGGCTGCGCCTGGCGGTTACGCCTGGTTTTGTATTGCTGCTTTGCGTGTGCCTGCTCGCGCGCATGGCGATCGCGCTGGCGCTTAGCTACATTGCGGGCGCGGCCGCTTTTTACCGTCCGGCAGCGTGCGAAGAGTTATCCTCGCTCGTGCTGGATACGCTTAACGCGCTTGGCAAATATCCGCTGCCGTTTATCCCGGATTGGGCGCTGTACGGGCTTTGCACGCTTGTGCCCATAGCGCCCATGGCCTACATGCCTTGTCTGGTGTTGCTGGGAAAAACAGGCACGCTGGGCGCGTATCTTTCCGCGGCCACGGGCGCGGCGCTGTGCGCGCTGGCCGCGCATCTTTTCAGAAAGGGGTTGAAACACTATGCGCTCAACGGCGTCGGACGTTATCGCGGCCTGGGACACCGCGGTTGAGCTTGAACGGGTAACCAAGGTATTCAACCAGCGGCGCGGAGGATCCATATTGCATCCAACCGTGCGAAAAATAGAGGCGCTAAAAGAGGTATCCTTTCGCGTGAATCGCGGCGAATTCGTGGCCTACGCCGGTCCAAACGGCGCGGGAAAGAGCACCACCTTCCGCCTGGCGTGCGGCATGCTCGCGCCGCAATCGGGTTCGGTGCGCGTAATGGGGCAGGACCCGATGCGTCAACGCATCGCCATCATGCGCCGCTGCGGGGTTCTGTTTGGCAACCGGTCGGAGCTGTGGTGGGATCACCCGGTGCGCGCCTCCTTTGAATGGAAAAAAACCGTATGGCAGATACCGGACGGCGTGTACCGCCGCACGCTGGGCGAAGCGTGCGAGCTATTGGATCTAAACCCGTTTATGGACAGTTTTGCGCGCGAGCTGTCGCTGGGGCAACGTATGCGCGCCGAGCTGGGCATGATGCTGTTGCACGCGCCCGAGCTGATCCTGCTCGACGAGCCCACGCTGGGCCTGGACGTGCTGGCCAAGCGCCGCATGATCGACTTTTTAAAGTATCTCAACCACGAGCGCCGCGCCACCATCGTGGTAACCAGCCACGACATGGACGATCTGGTAGAAATGGCCGGCCGCGTCGTGTTGATTAATGCCGGATGCATAGCCTTTGACGGCAAATGGCAGGATTTACTGCGCGTATCGGGCGACCGGCGCCAGGTGCGCCTGTACCTGGCGGCGGAACGCGCGCCCGCGCTTGCCGGCGCGCGCCTTGTTTCATCGGAAGCGGGCTGCCATACCTACGAATACGACGCCTCGCGCGTATCCGTGCCCGAATTGATGCGCGACATCGCCTCGATTCCGGGCGTGACCGACGTGGAAACCTTGCGCGCGCCCATCGAATCGATTATCGCACGCATGTACAGTGAGTGGAGCCGGGCCGAAGGCAAAGCCATGTAGGCCCGAAAACATTTTCGCATTTTTCTCGGCGCGCTTGCGCCCAACGCGTTCCGGCCATTGACACGGCGCGGGTTTCACCGTACAATAGACCCAGAATCCACCACAATCGCGGCCGCGTTTTTGCGCGCGGCCGCATACGTAAGGAAGTGATCCTTTTGGAAAAAATCAGCCTGTGCGGCGCGTGGGAAATGCGGCCCGCGGACGGAGCCCAGTGGATGCGTGCGACGGTGCCTGGCAGCGTGTACGCCGATCTTTTGGCCAACGGCAAGATGGACGACCCATTTTATCGCGACAACGAAAACCGCGCTTTGCCCCTGATGGATAAGGATTACGTTTACAGGCGCAACTTCACCCTGACAAATGACCAGCTTGATTGCGACGCGTTGCTGCTCAGCTGCGAAGGTCTGGATACGGTATGCACCGTATCGGTCAACGGCGTAGAGGTGATTAACGCCGACAACATGCACCGCGTGTGGGAAGCCGACGTGCTGGACCAGGCGCGCGAAGGCGAAAACACCATTGAGGTATACTTCCGCTCGCCCACGCGCTATATCGCGGACGCATATAAGCAGTGCAAGGCCGAAGGTTCCAGCGACTGCATGTGCGGCTTTCCGCACCTGCGCAAAGCGCACTGCATGTTTGGCTGGGATTGGGGCCCGCGCCTGCCCGACGCGGGCATCTGGCGCGATATTTCGCTGTATTGTGTAAAGGAAGCGCGCCTTTACAGCGTACACGTGCGCCAAAATCATGAGCCGGGCCGCGTGACGCTCAGCTTTGAGCCGGAATTGGACGTCTACGACGGCATGTGCGAATGCTGCAGTATAGAATACGCCGTACGCATCACCGTAACCGCGCCCGACGGAACGAGCTACGAATCCTGGGGCGAGGACATTGAAATAGAAAACCCCAGCCTTTGGTGGCCAAACGGATTGGGCGGCCAGCCGCTGTACACCGTTAAGGCGGATTTGATGGACGGCGATCAATTGCTGGACAGCTGGCAGCGCCGCATCGGCCTGCGCACGTTGACCATGTGCCGGGAAAAGGATCAGTGGGGCGAATCCTTCGCCACCGAGGTAAACGGCGTAAAATTCTTTGCCATGGGCGGCGATTACATTCCGGAGGACAATATCCTTTCGCGCGTCACGCCCGAGCGCACCCGGCGCCTGCTGTCCGATTGCGCGCTGGCCCATCACAACGCCATACGCGTGTGGGGCGGCGGCTATTACCCGGACGACTTCTTTTACGATATCTGCGACGAGTTGGGCCTGGTGGTGTGGCAGGACTTCATGTTTGCCTGCGCGGTATATGAACTGACGAGCGAATTTGCCAGCAATATCCGCGCCGAGGTGGCCGATAACGTGCGCCGGTTGCGCCACCACGCCTCGCTTGGGCTGTGGTGTGGCAACAACGAAATGGAAATGTTTGTCGATATAGGCACCTGGGTGTCCAGCCACAAGCAAAAGGCCGACTACATCCGCATGTATGAATACATCATACCGGTTGAACTGCGCAAATGGGATCAGGACACCTTCTACTGGCCGGCTTCGCCCTCCTCGGGCGGCGGTTTCGACGCGCCCAACGATCCCAACCGGGGCGACGTGCATTACTGGGATGTGTGGCACGGCAACAAGCCCTTTACCGAATACCGCAAATTCTACTTCCGCTACGCGTCCGAGTTCGGCTTCCAGTCGTTGCCCAGCCTCAAAACGGTTAAAACGTTTACCCTGCCCGAAGACCGCAACATGTTCTCCTACGTGATGGAAAAGCATCAGCGCAACGACGCGGCGAACGGGAAAATAATGAACTACATGGCGCAGACCTTCCGCTACGCGCGGGATTTCGACCAGCTGATATACGCCTCGCAGCTGCTCCAGGCCGAGGCCATACGCTACGGCGTGGAACACTGGCGGCGCAACCGCGGGCGCTGCATGGGCGCGATTTACTGGCAGATAAACGACTGCTGGCCGGTAGCCAGCTGGTCCTCCATCGACTACTTTGGCCGTTGGAAGGCGCTGCACTACGCCTCCAAGCGTTTCTTCGCGCCGGTGCTGCTCTCCTGCCGCGAGGAAGGCACGCTTTCCCAGAATACCAACGTCAACGCCGAGCCCTTCCCCCTGAAAAAGCGGGCCCAGCTAAACGTATCCAACGAAACCATGTCCGCGCAGAGGGTTACAGTGCGCTGGGCGCTGCGCGACGCCACCGCGCACGTTATCAAAAGCGGCGAACAGACGCTGAGCGTGGACGCGCTCAGCGCGGTGGATTTGCCCGAGTTGAATTTTGACCAAGCCGACCAGTTCAGCCAGTATTTTTCCTACGAATTGTGGCAGGGCGGCGACCTGATCAGCCAGGCCAGCGTGTTGTTTACCGCGCCCAAGCACTTTAATTTCGTCGATCCCGAACTGCGGGCGCGCCGCGCGGGCGACGAAATCGTGGTAAGCGCGTCCGCCTACGCGCGCAGCGTAGAAATCGACTGCGAGCAGGGCGACCTTGTGCTGGAGGACAACTATTTTGACATGAACGCCGGCGAGCGCAGAATCAAAATTCTGCGCGGCGACGGCCAGGGACTGCGCGTGCGCAGCGTGTACGACATCGGCTAAGCGCCGTAACAAACGCGGGACGCGGGGCTTCACTTCCCCGCGTCCGCTTTATTTTTGTTTGTTCTTTGTGCGCATCTCGCGCCAGTAGCGGCGTATGCGCTCCACCGGTTCCGGATAGCGCCGCTCCCTCATGGACGGGAAGGCGCGCACGTAGCGCCTCAGGCCGCGCGCCGCGCCCGAAAGCGCGTCCATATACTCCTTGCGCAGCGCGAGCAGTTTGTCCAGGTTTTCCTCCATCGCCCCTTTGATATCCGAACTGTCAATTTTCAGCCGCGCGCTCAGCTCGTGCCCCTTATCCGTAGCGCTTATCACCTGTTCGTAAATTCCCTTGCCGATCTTATCCGATACCGCGCGCAGGCTTTCGCCCGCCTTTTGCAGGCGCTCCAACTGACGGTTCATGCGGCTGACGCCCACCAGCGTGCTGATCAAATCCAGCACCAGCGCCAATGTAAACAGGCATGCCAGCGCCATGCGCGCCGGCATCGGGACCAGCGATACCGCGCCCGAAATCATGGGATGGACTACCTTCAGCACCACCACGCAGGCGGCGCCCCAAAAAAGGGACACCGGCAGGCACACATATCCGCCGATATTGAGCGGCTTATCGGAATAATCCCACCAACGCCGGTGGAACAGTTTTTCCATCAAAAATCCGGTAACCAGCTCCAACAGCGTAGTAAGCATGGCCGCGCTCAGAAAGGCAACCAGCAGATTATCGCCCGCGCCGCGCATACTCAGCACGACGCCCACCACGCCAAAGCCGTAAATGGGGCAAATCGGCCCCTTTAAAAAGCCGCGATTGACAAACTCGTGCGCGTGAAAAGCGGAAAACCCCACCTCACAGCACCAGCCGATAAAGCCATAAATAAAAAAGTACAGTATCCACTGCTCCATGCGCCTGCTCCTTCTCATATCACCGAAACAACGCGCCCCCATTCCCTCCGCGGCCGCGTTATTACATATGCATCATTCATTATAGTCAATATGGATACCAAACGCAAGCGACAGATAAAGGACAAAGCGACGGCCAGACCGCGCTTTGGGCGCAAGCCTGGCCGAAAAAAGGTTCTCTCATCAATCCATAAACACCATATATCTGGCGGCCAACAGGCAGATAAGCGTCCCACCTATGTACAAAAACGCACGCGGCCACCGGTAGCCCTGCCGGTAGCCCATCAGCAGGCCCATCAGGATAAAAGCCATGGATAGCGCAAACAGCGGCAAAATTTCCAGCAGAACCGCCTCGGAGGTCAGCCCCGCGGCCATCCCCGCAGCCAGCGCCAGTCCGCCATGCCGCAGCGCTCCGTTTACGCCGTCCAACACCGCCACATCCCGTTTAAGCCGTTCCTCAGGCCATTTTTTGTGGCGGCCCCGCCATAGCATGCCGGCGCCGAGAAATATCAGCAGAAAAGCCGCGATCCGCGCGCAGATCTTTTCTCCCGCCGGGTCCGGCATCCACATCCGCATCAATTGATCCAGCCCGATGCCGCAAAGCGCAATCGCTGAAAGCATACACGCGTACGTCAGGCTAAACAGCATGGCGCGATTGCCATTTAACCTGCGCTGTGTCGCCCCAATCGCTACAGCCGGTTCATACAGGCCCAACGCGATTCCCAGCGACACCAGTACCGTATCCAGCATCAGCATGTTTTCTGTTGCCTTACCGCTTGCCGCACTGGGCGCAGTTCTTTTTGCAGCACCACAGCTCGTCGGCAACCGGCGCCCAGTTTTTGGCGGTCTCGACGCATTTGCCCGCCAATTCGTGTACGTCTTCCGGATGCATCATATCGGTGGATTTCGCGCCCGTCTGATCCACCATCTGCGTCAGTCGTTCCGGGTTATCCAACAGCGGGCAAGGCCTTAACATATTGTCGTTAAAAGGCTGATTTCTGCGGTAGGCCATAAACAGCGGGGATTTGTAGGCCTCCAGCAACGTCTTTTCATGTATGTTGGAATCGGAATAGTGGATAAACGCGCAGGGCTCGATATCGCCCGCCGCATTGATATGCAGGTAGTTTCGTCCGCCCGCAATGCATCCGTTCACGTATTCGCCGTCGTTCCAGAAATCCATTGTAAACAGCGGTTTGGTGCTTCGGAAGGCTCGAATCTGATCGTACATAAATTTACGCTGTTCGGCGGTAGCCATCAATTCCGGTACGGCGTCTACGCCTACGGGCATATAGGTAAAGAACCAGGCAAACTTGCAGCCCTTCTCGATCAGGTCGTCGATATACGCCTCCGAACCGATCACCTGGGTATTTTTAGAGGTATAGCAGCAGCTGGCGCCAAACGGCAGTTTTTTGCGCTTTAAAATTTCCATCGCGCGCACTACCTTTTGATAGGTGCCCTCGCCGCGGCGCGAGTCGGTCGCTTCCTCAAAGCCTTCTACCGAAATGGCCGGCACAAAGTTCTTTACCCTGAGCATCTCGTCCGCAAAAGCTTCGTCTATCAACGTGCCGTTTGTAAAGGCCAAAAACGCGCAATCGGGGTGCCGTTCGCAAATGGTAATGATGTCCTGCTTGCGCACCATCGGCTCGCCGCCCGAGTAGATATACATATAGGTGCCCATCTGCGTGCCCTGCTCGATGATCAATTCCCATGTCTCCAACGACAAATTGTTTTTGTGGCCGTATTCAGCCGCCCAGCAGCCGATACACTTCAAATTGCAGGCGCTGGTGGGGTCCATCAGTATGGCCCACGGCACGTTGCAATCGTTTTCATCCGATATCTTGCGCTGCCTTTGATAGCCCACCAGCGTGGCGTTTACCACAAAATTTTCGAAAAGCCGTTTGCGCACGCCCTCGTCGATGTCGCTCCACAGGCTCATGACCAGCTTAAACCAGTTGTTGTCGGGGTCGGACAGCGCCGCGCGGGTGATTTTAAACGGTTCCTTCTCATCCGGCGCATGCTCGCGCCGCTCGTCAAACTTTACCACCCAATCCAATATTTTGGGTATATTCTCTTTCGGGTTTTTCTCCAGGTATTTTAAAACCGCCTTTACGCCCATCGCCTGGATGTTTTCTTTTATGGTTCTATCCGCCATCGTCTTCCCATCCTTTCGTACCCTTGTCTTTTACCATAAGTATACAAGGGCGCGCCTTTAGCGGGAAGCTGCAATGAGGCCAACCTGTCTTACCCGCATATACAATTATGCATAAATGTATTTTCGTCCATGACACAGGCGCAAAATTGTCGCCGCGGCGCGCCTTCGTCAATGGCCGTCCGGCTTTTCGCGCATGCCGCCAAACAGGTCCTCTACCGAGTTGCGGGCGATAAAGCCGTATATTTTCATAAGATCTTCCACCGGAACGTACTCGCGCGCGTTAATCCACTCGATCACAACAAACACCAGGCTGTTCGCGTAATAACGCGCAAAAGCCTCGCGCGTCAGCCATACACTATCATATGGAAACGAGTTCCAGTTAAGCGTTTCCGTGGCCGTCATAATCCATTTAAAAAAAGCCGCGCGCATCATATCGGGAAAGCCGTTTTGGCCCTCCACTTTTGCCGCCATGCGGTAAAACACGCGATCCGCGTCTATGCGCCGCATGACCATTTCCAGCGCCTCCCCCATCATACGCGATTTAAGCAACGCATAGGAAGGGGCCAGCACCTCCTGGTCGAATATCCAGCCAAGCAATTCGTATTTATCGCTAAAATGGTTGTAAAAAGTTGGACGGATTACCCCCGCTTTGTCCGTAATATCGCGAATGGTAATCTTGTCAAACGCTTTTCCTTCCAGCATCAGTTTTTTCAGGCCGTTCGCCAGCAAATAGCTGGTGGCCTCCTTCGCGCGCTCCGGCACGGGCCTTCACCTCGACTTTTTTATATACCGCGCGTTAACCGCGCCGCATGCCGTCCAGCGTAAACAGCAATCTTTCCAGGGCGTCGGACTCGCGCGCGCGCCCGCTCTTTATGTCGTAATCGGCCTGCACGCAGGCCTCATAGCCCCGCCGCGCCGCGTCCGCGCCAAACCTTAGCGCCTGCTCATGGGCGCGCCGGGCGGAATAATGGTTAAGCGACAGTTTTTTCTCTATCTCGGTCAGGCCAATCCCATCGTCCTCCATCAGGCGGATATGGGTAAGCATGCGCATCTGCCGGGTCAGCATGGCCAAAATGCCCAGCCGGGATTCGCCCGATTCCAGCATCGCCTTATAAAGCCGCTGCGCGCGCGGCATTTGTCCGCCCAGCACGCAGTCTATCAGCTGAAATACCGTGCATTCCAGCGAGGGCGTAACCAGCGCCTCCACGTCTTTTACCTTAATAAGCGGCCGTTCCGCCGCGTAGGCGCACAGTTTTTCCACCTCTCCCTCCAACCGGGTCAGCTCATGCCCGGCCATAAACAGCAGCGCGTCCGCCGCCCCCCGTTCCATTTTTTTGCCCAGCTTCATGGCGCGCTCGGTTACCCAGCGCGTCAGTCCGGCCTCCTGCATAAAATCGAACTGAACGGCGCAGGCCTTTTTTATAAGCGCGGCCGGCAGTTTCTTTCGGCTGTCGCCGCTGCCGCGCACGTAAAACACCGTAGCGCAGCTGTCGGGCGCGCCGTCCAGCCAGGCGAGTACGCGCTCGCTTTCCTCGGCCTCGTTTTTGGCCTTGCCGCTCATCAGCGGCGCGTAATCGCGCACCACCAGCAGCCGGCGCTCGCACATCATGGGCAGCGTTTCCGCCGCCTCAATAATGCGCTGGGCGTCCGCGCCGTCCAGCGTGGTTTCGTTAAACTGCTCCAGCCCCAACGGCAATATTTTTGCGCGCAGCGCGTTTAAGGCTTCGCGCTTTATATACTCCTCCGGCCCGTAAAAAAAGTATACCGGATGCACGCGTCCCTCTTTAAGCTCCTTATAAAATTGCTCCCAGGTCACGCCTCATCCCTCCGCGTCCAAAAAAGTTTCAATTTCAATCGTCCCGTCGCGGCCCACGCGCGCCTCAATCGCGCCGCTCTCATCCGTGCGGAACACCCGCGCGCCTATCGATCGCGCTTCGTCCAATACGCGCTGGGCCGGATGCCCGTAGCTGTTACGCCCCACCGAAATGACCAGCACCGAGGGCGACGCGCTGCGCAGCATCCTGGCGCTGTTGGCGCTGCCCGCGCCGTGGTGCGCGGCCTTTACCAGATTGCTGACCGGATATCCGTCCAGCTCGGCCGATTCGGGCATATCGCCCATCAGCAGGGCCGAACCGCCGCCATAGCTCACGCGCAGCACCAGCGAAAGCGCGTTGCTGTCGCCTGTGGACGCGCCGGATAACGGCTGCAATACGTCGGCGCGCACGTTTTCGGAAAGCTCAACGCTGTCCCCGCCCGACAGGTATACCACCTGCGCGCCCATCTGCCGCGCCCGATCCAGCGCGCGCGTAATTTCCGCATCCGCCTCGACGCCGTCCCATCCCTCCGGCAAGTATATCCGCTCAGGACACATCCGCTCAACCAAAGCGGAAAACCCGCCCGCGTGGTCGGTATCCGGATGGGTTAAAAACACCGCGCGCGGCCATTGGCCCGTCCACGCCAGATAGGCGTCGGCCGGGCCGCCCGGGTTTCCGGTATCCACCAGATAGGTTTCGCCTTCGGCGCGCAGCACGATTGCGTCGCCCTGTCCGGCGTCCAGAAAGGTAATGGCTAATCCGCCCGGAAGGCCGGCCCAGGCGATAAACAGCGAAGCAAGCGCCGCTGCCGGCAGCAGCAGCGCAATCAGCCGTCTCAGCCGCGCGGCTATGCGCGAATAAGGCGACGCAGCCACGCACAGCGCTGCGTATATGGCCGACAAATACCACGGCCAGCCGGGCAAATTTACCATGCCAAAGCGCACCCTGGCCATGCCTTCGGCAATCCACTCAAGCGCGGCCAACAGCGCGTCGGGGATTGCGAATACCGGTCCGTTCAGCGCGGGAAACACCGACAATATGGCCAGCTTTATAAACACCATCGGCAGGGCCAGCGTACAAAGCGGTATGGCGGCCAGGTTGGTAATCGGGGAAAGCAGGCTTATCCGGCCAAACGAAGCCGCCACAATGGGCAGCGTGCCCAGCGTAACCGCGATCGAGGCGCAAAACAGCTGAACGCCATGCGCCGCCGCGCGGCGCGCCCAGCCGCGCCAGCCCGGAATTTTCCTGCCGCAAATCGCGTCCACCCTGAACA
>CAWVLE010000226.1:0-4350 GCA_963929805.1 uncultured Eubacteriales bacterium
ACTGCGATATATCGCACTGCTGTATAGTATATCGCACTTCGAGCTATATGTCAAGCGCGAGGCAAAAAATAAACGGGCGTATGGATATAGCGCGTGGCGGCCAAATTTGCCAGTTCGCCGGTATGAAGCGCGTACCTTTTTATGAAACGGCGTAAAAGGCCGGCAAAACGGCAGGGCGCGCCGGGCGATTCGGACGGGCGCGCGATATTTGCGCGCGCGGGTATTTGTGCTATACTATTTTACGTGCGCAGTGGGATGGCGCAAATACAAGGGGGAGGGCATGGCCGAAATGGAAAAAATGGATATTTTAACGCTTTGCGATAAAATAGCACTTGACCCCGAAGTCAAAGCGCGGGTGCTGGATTTTGCCGCCGGATTTGATTTTAGCGGGGTGGAGCGCTATTTGCGCGATTTTTATCAATACGAAAAAATGGCGCGGGCCTTAGAAGGGCTGCAGATTGCGCTGGGCGAGGATAAAGATCATATAGCGGTGCTTGCCTGCATGCTCAGGGCCTGCGCCGGC
Source organism: uncultured Eubacteriales bacterium (assembly GCA_963929805.1). GTDB lineage: Bacteria > Bacillota > Clostridia > Christensenellales > Aristaeellaceae > CAWVLE01. The sequence goes on from CAWVLE010000226.1 coordinate 524, forward strand.
GCCTATGAGGTTTATCGGGAAAAGGGCATTTGCGACGGGATATACTTTGCCACCATGAAATGCTTTACCCGCTTTATGGAGGAAACCTACAAAATGACGCAAAGGCGCCATTTTGACAGGGAGTGGTGGACGCCCCGCCAGGCGGGCTGCCATCTATTTAGAATCGGCGAACTGGAATACGAGAAAAAGCCCGACGGCGGCGGGCTGGTCATTTCGATGCACATCCCGTCGGACGCCGGCTTTTCCGACGCCGCGGTGGAAAAATCGCTTGAAGCGGCGCGGGCCTTCTTCGCGCGGTATTACCCCGAAACCGAGGGCGCGCCCTATGTGTGCCATTCCTGGCTGCTGGATAGCCAGCTTCGGGCCATGCTGCCCGAAAGCGCCAATATCATAAAGTTCCAAAACCGGTTTGACATCTGCGGCGAGGGGGAACAGGGCGACGATTTTACCCAGTGGGTATTCCAAACCCGGTCCACCCGCTACGAGGACTACCCCGAGGACACGACGCTCAGGCGCAACATGAAAAGGCACCTTCTGTCGGGCGGCGCCGTCCGAAACGCCTACGGCAGGCTGAGGGATTGACGCGCGCGGCCGCTTTCGCTTCGCATGCCGCGGGCGCGCCCGTTTTTAATGGACGCGGTACCGGCCCCGCTTTGCGGTCAGGAACAGGGCGGTAAGCGCGGCGGCCGCCGCTTCCGCCGCTACGATCGAAAACCAGATGCCGTTAAGCCCCCACACGAGCGGAAACAGCATGACGGCGGCGCTTTGAAACACCAGTGTGCGCAAAAAAGAGATCAGCGCGGAAGTCAGCCCGTCGTTTAGCGCCGTGAAAAAGCCGGAGCCGAAAATGGCGAACCCCATAAACGGAAAGGATATGGCAAAGATGCGAAAACCGTTTACGGTCATGTCCGTCAGATCCGCGTCGTACCCCACGAACAACCGCGAAAGGGGCGCGGATAGCAGTTGCGAGGCCGCCAGCATGGCCAGCCCGCCCAGCGCGATGACGCGAAGGCTCTTTTTTAAAATGCCGCCAAGTTCGCCCAGGTTCCGCGCCCCGTCGTGAAAGCCCACCACCGGGGCCACGCCGGTGGAATAGCCGATAAAACAGGCCGAGAATATCATGCTTACGTACATGATCGCGCCGTAGGCGGCCACGCCGTCGTTGCCCGCGTATTTTAACAGCTGTAAATTGTACAGCATGCCCACCACGTTCATGGAAACGTTGCTCATAAACTCGGACGAACCGTTTACGCACGCCCGGATAACCGCCCTGGCCTCAAAGCGGGTTTTGCCCAGGCGCAGTATGCTGTCGTTTTTTCTGAAAAAATAGACAAGCGGCGTAATCCCGCCCATGCACTGGCTTAGCGCGGTAGCCAGCGCCGCGCCCGCCAGCTTGTGCTGCTGCGGCAGGAAAATGACCAAAACGGCGTCCAGCGCCATATTGGTAGCCCCCGCCGCGGCCGTTACCCACAGGCCCAGCCGCGGCTTTTCCGCCGCCACAAAAAAGCTTTGGAATAAAAACTGCAACACCATAAAGGGCAGCGCCGCAAGTATGATGCGGGCGTATATCGCGCAGTAATCCAGCAGTTCGCCCCGCGCGCCCAGCAGCGCGGCGATGGGGCGTATGAATACGATGCCCGGTATGGCCAGCGCAACCCCCACCCCAAATGCGATGTACACAAACAGCGAAAAGTACTGGTTGGCCCTTTCGGGATCGCCCGCGCCGTAGACGTTGGACACGATGGCGGTGCCGCCCGTGCCAAACATAAAGCCCACCGTGGCCATAATCATCAGAAAGGGCATAATCAGATTGACCGCGGAAAAGGGAATTTTTCCCGCGAAATTGGATACAAAAAATCCGTCCACCACGCTGTAGATGGATGTAAAAATCATCATCACGATGGTGGGCAGCGTAAAACGCAAAAGTCTCGCGTAGGTAAACCGATCGCTTAGCCGTATGCTCATTTCTTCACCCGATAAACTTTTATATTTTTTCAATCTGCTCGCGCAGGCAGTTCGCGTATTTTTCCATCAGCCCGATGTAGGTTTCAATCTCCTGCCGCGTCCACGCGCCAAAGGCCTCGACCTCGGCGGCGTACAGCCGGGCCACCGTCTGCCGGGCGTAGGATTGGCCCGCGCCGGTGAGTTCCGCCTTTTTTGAACGCCCCGTGTGCCGCGTCAGGCGCACGATGCCGCCCGATTCCAGCGCGCGCATCGCCGAATTTACCGTCTGTTTGCTGACGCCCGATTTTTTGTAAATGTCGCTGAGCAGGCACGCCCCGCCCGCAAGGTAAATCGTGTACAGCACAATCGATACGCTGTCCGATATGCCCAGCTTGAGCGACGCCTGGTGATACAGCGACTCCATCTCGCTGGTTAGATGGTTGATCCGGCGTATCCCCTCAAACCGGTCCGGATACATTCGCTTTTCCCCCTCTTATCGTTTAAATGTCCGAAATCGTACGATTTAGTATAGTGCGATTTCGGACATTTGTCAACAGAAAAGGCGGCCGCGCGCGACGGCCGCCGGAAAATTTGTACGTTTGCTTCCTCGTCTTGCGGGCCTTCTAAGCGCTCCCACAGGATGTTGACTTTGTCGACACACTGACAGGATGCCGGCCTTGTCAACGTCCCTCCAAAACGAATATTTTATATTTGGGCGCGGCCTATTTCCGCCGCGTTGCCTGGCGCGGCGGCGTAGCGCGCGCGCAGCGCCTCAAAGCCGGGGTGGCCGCGAAGGAAGGCATACTGCGCGTCGAGGTCGATTTCGCGCAGCATGGCGCGGATAATGCCGCCGCCAAAACCGGAAAAGCCTTTCATTGCGATTTTGTCGTACAACGGCGAGCGCGCCGCGTCCCAAGGCTGCCGCGCGGCTTCAAACGCCTCGGCGAGCAGCCGGACGGCGGCGTCCGCGTCCTTATCGTACGCCGCCAGAACCAGGCGCGGCACGATCCGGTTATAGGGCCACAGGTCGAGCAGCCCGGCCAACCGGTCCGCGATACCGGCCGCGTATTGCGCGGACGGGCGGTCTTCGCGGGCCAACTGGATGTCGGTCAGCTTGTGAAGGGCGTTAAGCGTTTCGGTTGCCAACCGTAAAAAATTGGACTGGGCGCGCTTTACCGCCTCGTCCAGCCGCCCTTCCTGGCGCAGTATCTCGATCTGTAAAAACACTTTGCCGGGATGGGCGTTGGATATTTCCTCCAGCAGCGCCTTTGCGCCTTCCAAATCCCGCTTTCCCATGCGCTTTGCCGCCAGCATGTAGCGGGCCGCGTCGCGCGTATCCGTATCCCGGCTCTGCGCCGCCTGCTCATACCAATCGGTTACGCTGTCTTCGTATCCTTCTATCCGCTCAGGACCGGCCGCGTTGAGCACCATGAGGCCGTCCATGGCGACCGCCGCGTTATATATCAAATTGTGACAGCCGGGATAGGCCCGTATTTTTTCCGCCGCCGCCGCAAACGCGCGCTCCACGCCCTCTGAAGCGGCAATGCCGCTAAGCGTCCTGATAAAATTTGCGATTTCTTCCTGGGTCAAATCCTCCTCAAAGCCCAGCAGCGTATTTATATCGGTTTTTAAAAGCCGCGCGAGCGCGGGCAGCAGCGCGATGTCCGGACAGGTAACCCCTTTTTCCCACTTGTTTACGGCGGGGGTTGAAACGCCCAGCTGCCCGGCAAGCTGTTCCTGGGTAAGCCCCGCGTCCTTCCTGTAAGATTTGATCTGCGCGCCGATATCCATATATTCAACCTCCTGTGCGCAATTTGCCGTGCCCCTCGGCCATGCCCCTATTATAAAGGGCCGCGCGCCGCCGCGCAATTGAACGGTTATTT
>CAWVLE010000227.1:0-7570 GCA_963929805.1 uncultured Eubacteriales bacterium
GTTTACCACCTCGTTATCCTGTATCACCACGTCGCGCATGTCGAGTATGTTGGATGTGCCGCCCGTTAGATAGTTCTCGTCCGGGTAAAAGGATTGCGCGACCGAGCGTATGGACTTTACAAGCTCAAACGCCTGCTCGCTTTCCACGTCGGTATCCGCCGATAGGATTATGCGGCTGTAGCGCTCGCCGATGAGCTGGGTCAGGTTTTCACGCCCGACAAAGTCCACCGGTATCGTGCTGTCGGCCTGGGTGGAATAGGCGATGACCGACGTAATCCCGTCCAGCGAATCCAACTGGTCGATCATCTCCTGCTCGCGGGCAATCTGCCCGGTGGGCGCCATAAGCACCATCTGATTGCTCTTGCCGTACAGTTGCTCTATCTGGTTTTGATCCTGAACCACCCGCAATTGGGGGTCCACAAGCATCTGCGTGGTGCCGTATACGGTGTCCAGGCGCTGGTTGGCCATATAGGCGGGGTAAACCACCGCCAGCGCCACCAGCAGCATAACCGGTATGCAGATGTGCGCGTTAACGCGCGCAAAGCGGGTAAACCTGGGCAGCAGCGGCCGGTGATGCAGCCGCTCAATGGCGCGCGAACAGCTTATGCTCAACACCGGCAACAGCGCCAGCACGCATATCAGGCTCAGGAATATCCCCTTAGCCAGCACAAGCCCCAGGTCGAAGCCGATTTTAAACTGCATGATCGTAAGCGCCAAAAAGCCGAACACCGTGGTGAGCGAACTGGAAAATATGGAGGAAAACGCCTTGCTCATCGCCTCTACCATGGCTTCCTGCGGATCAAGCCCCCTGGCGCGGAACTCCTCAAAGCTTTCCAGCAGGAAGATGGCGTAGTCCATGGAAGTGGCCAGCTGCAATATGGCCGAACAGGCGGAGGTAATAAAGGATATCTGCCCAAAGAGCAGGTCGGTTCCCTTGCCCAGGATAATCGCCACGCCGATGGTGATTAAAAACAGCGCGGGCTCCAGAAAAGATGTGGTGGAAAAAAGCAGTATGATAAAGATGAGCGGCACCGCGATGATCAGTATGCGCGATATTTCCTGCGTGCTGCGCGTGCGCGTCTCGTCGGTCTGCACAATATCGCCGGACATCGCGTTTTCGTCGCCGATGATTTCGCGTATCTGGCTTAGCGCCGCGTGTGCCAGGGATTGATCCACATACGCGGTAATCAGCGCGTTGCCGTCCTTATACCAGGTGTTTAAAAGATCCTCGTCCATCATTTCAAGCGGCGTGGTTATGTCCACTGAATCGTCCAGCCAGCTTACGTCGCTTACGCCCTCCACCGCGGCGATGCGCGCTTTCACGTTAAGCGTCTGGGCGATAGACGAATCCAACAGCAGCACGCGCAGGTTGGACGGCTCGGACGCAAATTCCTCCTGCATCAGACGCAAACCTACCGTGGACGGCGCGTCGTCCGGCAGATAGTCCGATAAATTGTAATTTACCTTTACCAGCTGGCTGGCATAGGCGCAGCCCAGCGCCGCCGCCACAAACAGCAGCAACACGAGCTTTCTGTGCCGCAAAATCCACCGAAACGCGCCCTTCAAAAAATTACCCCTTTTCATTAATGAACATGTGTTGATTTATGAAACTGAGTATATTATAATAAAGCTGCCTAGTAAGCGCAATCGTCAATAAGAAGCGTTCTGTCCATTAATGAACAATGCGCGTATAAATGTCTATTATCAAAGGAACAGGCGGTGAGATTTAACGATGGAAGGGAAGAGCGACCGCCGCGTACGCAAGACGCGCATGTTGCTGCGCGGGGCGTTATGCCAACTGATGCGGGAAAAACGCGTAAGCGACATTACGGTCAGGGAGATAGCGGATATATGCGACATCAATCGCGGGACGTTTTATCTGCACTACAAAGACGTATTTGACATGGTGGAACAGATAGAGCGCGAGTTGGTAGAGCAGTTTAACGAGGTAATGAAGGATTTTACGCCCGAAAAGATGCGCGGCAATCCGCGCGAGCCATTGGTTAGGCTGTTTACATTTTTGCGCGACAACGCCGACGTGGCGCGGGTGCTGGTGGGGCCGAACGGGGATATGGCCTTTGTGGAGCGCATGAAAAAGATGGTGCGCGACCGCTGCCGGGAGACATGGCCAAACCTGTTTCCGCCCGGCGCGGCAAACCGCTTTCCATACTATATGGCCTACATCATTTCGGGGTGCGTGGGGGTAATTGAAAACTGGCTGCGCGGCGATATGGAGGAGACGCCCGAGCAGATGGCGGCGCTTGCCGAAAGCCTGATCCTGGGCAGCGTGGCGCCGCTGGGCACGGCGGACGGCTGAGCTTTCAGGGCGCGTCCGCCTCGCTCTCCAGCGCGTTTTTCAGCTTTTCAAGCGCGCGCTTTTCGATGCGCGACACATAGCTGCGCGAGATGCCCAGCGCGGCGGCCACTTCATGCTGAGGGTGAGGCGCGCCGTCCAGCAGGCCATAGCGGAGCAGCACAACGCGGCGTTCGCGCGGCGTAAGCACGCGCCCCAGCATGCGTATGGCGCGGGCGGATTCAATGCTCAGCTCGGCCTGGTTGGGCACCAGGTCGTTTTCGGTGCCCAGTATGTCCAGCAGCATGATCTCGTTGCCCTCGCGGTCGGAGCCGATCGGGTCGGACAGCGACAGGTTCTGCCGGTTTTTCTTATTGCTGCGCAGCGCCATCAAAATTTCGTTTTCCACGCAACGCGAAGCGTAGCTGGTCAGCCGCCCGGCTTCAGGCCGGAAGGAGGACACCGCTTTGATCAGGCCGATGGAGCCGATGGACACCAGATCGTCCTGCTCGAGCCCGGAACCGGCGTATTTTTTCGCGATGTGCGCCACCAGGCGCAGGTTGTGCTCTACCAGCAGCTTAAAATCGCACGCGTTGCCCGAAAGCATGCCCTCCACGGCCGCGCGCTCCTGTTGGGGCGTAAGCGGGGTGGGGAATGAGGACCGGCCCGACACGTGCGAAATGATGAGCAGCATGCTGTCGTAGACGCCCAGCAGCATTTCCATTAAAAACATAGGGCACCCCTCCCGTCAAGAAAGACTGCCCTATCATGCTATTCGGTTTTAGCCGCCGCCGTGCCTGTCCGTTAACCGGATTGGGCGGCATTTTTTTGGTCGAATTCCTCCCACAGGGGCCTGTACTGCGCCACGATCGCCTCGTGCTCTTCTTTGGTTTTGGAGAAGGCGAGCGCGCTGGAGCTGGGATCGGTCGCGCAGAAGTAAAGGTATTCGTCGTAGATATAATCCATGTCGGGGTACAGCGCCGCCTGGATGGCCGCCTGCGAGGGATTGCAGATGGGCCCGATGGGCAGCCCGTCGTTGAGATAGGTGTTATACGGGCTTTCAACGCTTAGATCCTCGCTGGTAAGCGCCATACGGCTTTGGCCCAGCACATAATTGACCGTGGCGTCCGATTCCAGCCGCATGCCGCGCTGCAGCCGGTTGTGGAACACGGCGGACACCTTGTCGTAATCGGCCTTGCGCCCGGCCTCCTTTTCAATGATGGAAGCCAGAATGAGCGTCTCATCCTGCGAAAGCGTGGTTTCAAACAGCACCTGATCGGATTCGTCGATGATATTGCCCTCGTCGTCCAACAAATTTCCCGCCTCGTCCACCGTGGTTTCAAACACGGGATCGGAGTTAAACGCCTTGTCGATGACCAGGTCAAACTGGTGCAACAGCGTGCGCAGTATGGATTCGGCCGAGGCGTTGGCGTACACGCGGTAGGTGTCCGGCGCCAGATATCCCTCCAGCGCGTATTTGCGGTTGGAGAAGGAGCCGCTCTCCATCGCCTGGCTCAGCGCGTAGGAGTCGGTTTCAAATGTTTCGGCCTGGTTGCACAGCTTAAGGAAATCGTCCGTGCTGGTAATCGCGCCCTGCTTTAACAGGTATTCGGCGATATCTTCCACCGTCCAACCGGGTATGATGGTTATGGTGCGTTCGTTGCTGGCGCTGCCCGCCGCCAGGATGGATATGATCTGGTTTACGTCCATGCTGGGGGAGAGGGGATAACTGCCGTACTGAATGGAGTTGGTCAGCTCGCGAAACTGCACGATGTATTTAAAGATGCCCTTGTTTCGGATCAGGCCCTGCTTGTAAAGATTTTCGCCAATTTTGGTAATGGAAGAACCAGACTCGATCACGAATTCGCGCACCTGGGTATCGGACGGGTCTACCGGCATAAAAAACTGTTCGTTGACGTAATTCCACCCGGAAGCCACAATGCCCAGCACTACGACCAGGCTGCACAGAAGAACCAGGATAGGGCGAAAGAACTTCCAAAGCCACGCATACCAATAAAAACCGTATTCGCGGTCGTGCATCAGGGTTTTTTGGTTGTATCGGGAGACCTGCGCGGGTTTCCTGGCGCGTCTGTTGGATTTTATGCGGTTCTTTGCCATAATTGTCCTCCGTTGCCGCGGTGCGCGGCGCGCGTTTTGTCAGCCCTGGGTGAGCATGTCCAAATTGATGCCCGCCACGTCGGCCAGGATTTTGTAAATGTCGGCCAACTGCTTCTGGAAGCGGAACTCCGCCATCAAATAGGCGCTTGCGTCCGAATTAAATTGCAAAAGCGAAGCGATCTTCTGCATGCGCTGAAAATCTTCCTCGTCCATGGGCTGGCCGGAGGCCATGCGCGCCTGCATGCGGTATTGCAGGCGTTTGTATTCGTCCAGCAGCGCCTTGTTGGTTTCGTCGGCGTAGGCGATCTCGCGCAGGCGTTCGTATTCGCGAAATTCTTCGCTTTCCTTCATGGCGCGGGCCAATTGATGGGCCTGGTCGTATACGTTCATCGTATCCCCTCCCCCGGTCAGGCAGACAGATATTTTATCCTGTTAACTGATTTTAGACGGACGCGGCGCGCAAAAGGTTCAAACGCCCCGCCCGCGCGGGAACTTAGATTTCCACGATAATGGGCAATATCATCGGGCTGCGCTTGATGTGGCCGTACACAAACTTTTGCACCGCTTCGCGCACCGCGCTTTTCACGTGGCCCCAGTCGCAGGGGTCTATGCGGTTCAGCGTACACAATACCGAACGCGCCGCCTCGCGCGCGCCCTCGGCCAAATCGTCCGCCTCGCGCACGTAAACCAGGCCGCGGCTTATTACGTCCGGCCCGGAAACCACCGCGCCCGATTCGCGGTCTATGGCCATGACCACAATCAGCAGTCCGTCCTGGGACAGGTGCATGCGGTCGCGCAGCACCACGGTGCCCACGTCGCCCACGCCCAGTCCGTCGATGAGCACCGCGCCGTTGGGCACCGAGCCCGCCACGCTCATTTTGGCCGGACTCAGTTCGATAATTTCGCCGGTATTGGGTATGTGCACGCGATCCGGGCTCATGCCCAGCGACATGGCCAGCCGCGCATGGTGGTGCAGGTGGCGGTCCTCGCCGTGTACCGGTATGAAGAACTTGGGCTTGGTCAGCGTATGGATCAGCTTAAGCTCCTCCTGGCAGGCGTGGCCGGATACGTGTACTTCGGCAAGCGATTCGTAAATGACGTTGGCGCCCACGCGCATAAGCTGGTTAATCACGCGGGAAACCGATTTTTCGTTGCCCGGAATCGGCGTGGCCGAAATGATGACCATATCGCTGGCCTTTATCTCCATCTTGCGGTGCTCGCCCGAGGACATGCGCGCCAGGCCGCTCATGGGTTCGCCCTGGCTGCCCGTGGTCATGACGACCAGCTCGTTGTCGTCGTAGCGGTCCAAATCGTCCACGCTTAAAAGCCGGCCCTCGGGTATTTTCAGCTCGCCCAGCTGCATGGCTACCTTGCTTACGTTTACCATGCTGCGGCCGATCAGGCATACCTTACGGTTGTAGCGCACGGCCGAATCCACCACCTGCTGAATGCGGTGTACGTTGCTGGCGAACATGGCCACGATGATGCGGCCCTCCGCCTTGCCGAACAGGTTGTTAAAGGTTTCGCCCACGGTGCGCTCGGACATGGTGTAACCCGGCCGCTCCACATTGGTCGAATCGGCCAAAAGCGCCAGCACGCCTTCGCAACCCAACTGCGCCAGACGGCCCAGGTCCATCACGTGGTCGTCGATGGGGGTATAGTCCACCTTAAAGTCGCCCGTATGGATCACCGTGCCCACCGGCGAGGTTATCGCCAGCGCCACCGCGCCCGCGATGGAATGGCTTACCTTGATAAATTCTATGGAAAACACGCCCAGGCGCAGCACGTCTCCCGGACGGATGACGTTTAATTGAATGTTGTTTATCCGGTGCTCTTTAAGCTTGTGCTCGATCAGCGCCAGGGTCAGCCGCGTGCCGTATACCGGCGCGGGCAGCTGTTTTAAAATATAGGGCGCGGCGCCGATATGGTCCTCGTGGCCGTGGGTAATCAGATATCCGCGTATGCGCGAGGCGTTTTTTTCAAGATAGGTTACGTCGGGTATCACCAGATCCACGCCCGGCATGTCCTCTCTGGGGAAGATCGAACCGATGTCCACCACGATGATGTCGTCGCCGTATTCAAATACGGTCAGATTTTTGCCGATTTCGCCTAGCCCGCCAAGCGGTATAATGCGCAGCTTCGGCATGCTGGGGGATTTCTTTCTGCCGTGTGAAGCCATATAATGCCTCCTTTTCACTTTAAAATATGCGTATAAAATCAGCCGATTGCGTACTTTATTAAACTGAGCATGAAAACACAGGGATTCCTTCAACGAGGGATCCCGATGGCTCCGGGTTCAAAACGCGCGACCTTACGCCGCCGGTCAAAAGCGACGCGCTACGTGCGACGCGCGTTTAACAAACCGCCTGCTCTGGGTAACCAACGTACAGCCTTCCGATTGCGCCGCGCGGGCGAGAGCAACCCCATCTCCCCACAAACGGAAAAAGCACCCGCAATTGCCGGGTGCTTGATCGGACGGCATGCCTTGCAATCTACTTTATATAGTATACCACACTTCCCGGACGAATTACAGCGCTTCTTAAGCATTTAACAGGCGGCGCGCGCCGGATGGCCCGGAATAAAAGGGCTTTGTCCGCCAGGTAAAAAATTGGTTTTTCTTAAAAACCGCCGTTTTCTCATGGCGGCTCAAAGAAACGCCCCCAAGGAACGCGCGCGTTGCGCGCGAAAGGCGGCGGACGCGCCGCCGCAGGCAAAGAAAAGGGGAAGCGGCGCAAGGCTGCATGCCCTGCCTGCCGCTTCCCCTGGGTAAAGTTCCGGTTTTGTACGCGGGTTTCAAAATTAGAGATGCCTGTCGATTACTTCGCTCAGCGCCGCCTTGGGCCGCGCGCCCACCAGGCGCTCCACCATCTGGCCGTCCTTAAACAGGATCAGCGTGGGAATGCTGCTGACCGAATAGGCCATCGCGGCCTCGCCCTGCTCGTCCACGTTCAGTTTTCCAACCAGCACGCGGCCCTGATATTCCTCGGCCAGCTGATCCACGACGGGGGACATCATCCGGCAGGGGCCGCACCAGCTGGCCCAAAAATCCACCAGCACTAGCCCCTTGCCGCGCAGGTTTTCTTCTTTCACGTCCGCGGATGTAAAGGTCTTTACCGCCTGACTCGCCATAATCAATCCCTCCTTAAAATGCTTATGCTT
>CAWVLE010000228.1:0-7330 GCA_963929805.1 uncultured Eubacteriales bacterium
AGTCCCTTTGGCGGGGGTGCAGGGGGCGGAGCTCCCCTGCAAGAGGCAGCGGGAAGAGCAAAGATACCGGTTTGTGGAAATCGCGCCCGATTTATAAAACGGGAGAAACGAAATCAAGCGGAAATTCCGCGCCGCAACGCGCGGAAAGCTCCAATCGCGCCCGACTTATCAAGCGGGAGGGACGAAAGGAATTGGATTTGAACGATGCTCCGCGGAGCGAGATCGGGCGCTGCTAACTTGCGGCGATCTTGAATTTGGCGCGCAGACGCCAAATTCGAGCAGCCGCGGCAAGATAGAATTGCCCGCAAGTATGCGAGGTGTGAACAAAGGAAGAATTGCGCAAATGCATAAAAACACGCGATGCGAAGGCACAGGTGTGCAAGATGCGAATCAATCCTCATCGTCCAAATGCATAAACTGCGCATATGTGCAGGACGCGCAAAGACAGACCTGCGCAATCCAAGCCCGCGCAAATCGGGTCAATCCAAAATTCTGTGTAAACTCCATTTGGGGTGCAAATAGAGCAAAATTTATTCGCGGCGGCAGTGGGCTTATCCGGATGCCGCCTTGTTTGCATCATAACGCCAGAGGGGTTGGATGTCAAGGGCGGCGAAGCCGTTCATCTTGCCCTTGACGTCCAGCCCCGGCGGTGTTACTCCGGCATGCGCCCGGCAAAGTAAATGGCCAGTTGGGCATGGATCAGGCTCCAGCCCTGCCGTCGTCCAGTCCACTTTTTCGTAACGCCGGAAGAGGGAGATCCTCTCTCGGCTTCGCGCCAGCCAAAAGGGAGCCGGAAAAGGGAAGCGCCGCGCAGCGAGGTAACCCGGCGCGCGGCAAATAAAAAGCGCCGCTTCCCCGGGCGGAACGCCCGGGAAGCGGCGCGAAATTTTGCGTGCGGCCTGGCGCGCGGACGCAAAGCTACGGCACGCAATGGCCGCGCAGCTTATTGAGCGTGCGCTCCACCGCGTCCTGGCTGGCGCCCCAGGGCTTGTCCGCGTTGCGGTAATCAAACTTGAGGGTGAACCATTCGATCTCCTTTTCCAGGCGCGCGAGGTTTTTCTCCTCCAACGCGGTCAGCGCGTCGATAAAGCCGGTAAGGTCTTTGCCCGACAGCTCTTCGGGCGCTACGGCGATCAGCTGCGCGTAATGGGGCAGGCAAAACCCCTTGGACTGCTCAAACACGCGGCGGAAATCCGCCTCGGTTTTCCACATATAGGCCAGCGTCAGCGCGTAGCGGTACATGGTGTTGTTCAGCCGGTCGCACAATATGCATCCGCCGGCCAGGCGCGCGGCTTCTTCGCCCGCGCTTAAATTTTTGCCGCGGAGGCGGTTTAGCGGGTTGCGGGCCGCGCCCGAGGCCTCTTCCTTTGCGCGCTGGGCGTTTTGCCGCACGCGGGCGATGGTTTCCTTTAAATAGGTGTGGCCCATCAGCGCCAGCCCCAACCGGTTTTTGGCGTCGAACAACATTTTAAAATGCCGGTCGCAAAACCCCTTTTGATTGACCTCGATTCTTACGTCCGGCTCCATCACCGAGCCGCCCAGAAAATTATCCACATAGTTTTCCTCGTTAATCGCGCGCACGTGGCACAGGGGACATTCGCATTCCGTCTTAAAGGCGTCCCACAGGGGAATGGTGTCCAAATGTTGTCTCATATCAACGCCTCCGTTTCGTCAATACCATGATAGCAGATTTGGCCATCTTCGTAAAGGGCATATCGCCGCGCGCGGGGGCATACCATCGCGGGGGAGGGGATGGTTATGCCAAGGCGCAGGGTACGCGTACGCCGCAGGCACGCGCGTTCGCTCAGGTTGTCCGCGCTGTTTTTGCTGGCGGCGCTCATTATCTATCTGGTCAGTCTGGCCGTGGGCGGCGGCGCGCCCGCGCAGGAAACGGCTGCGGAGGAAGGCGCTCAGACGTCCGTCGCGGCCGGCCCCGCGCTTACCCAGCAGGTGAGCATGGCGCCGCTGTCGGTATACCTTGTAGAACTGGGCGCGTACGGCGACGACGCCAGCGCGCGCGTGGAAGCGGCGCGCAACGCCAGGCGCGGCGCGGCGGGCTATATTTTGCAGGAAAACGGCGTGTATTACGTGATGGGCGCGTGCTACGACGATAAAACGCAGGCGCAGGATGTGGCGGCGCGCCTGACCGTTTCCGAGCAGATAAGCGCCCAGGTGCATGAAAAAAGCGCGGGCGAGGTATTGCTTCGGGTGACCGCGTCTCAGGCGCAGGTGGACGCGCTTGCCGCTGCGGACGCCGCGCTGCGCGAAGCGGCCGGCCAGATGGGCCAAATCGCCTTTCAACTGGACGGGGGCGAGCTAAACGCCGGTCAGGCGCGCGCGCGGCTGGAGGTGCTGGAACTGGACGCGCGCGAGGCGCTGGAGGCGTTGCGGGCTGCGGCCGGCGAGACGGGCGGCCCGGTTATCGAGGGGCTGTGCGAACTTTTGCGCGATTTGCTTGAAAACCTGGACGCGCGAATTCATCAGGACGAGGAGACACTACTTTATTTTTCGGCAAAAATGAAGTATAATGTTATTGCCATGCGTCTTGAACATATCGCGTATTTGTCGTCACTGGGCGCATGAGATCATTTCCAGGGGGATGACGCCGGTGAAAGCCCAGAAGATTATTGAGCTGCTCAACGCAAAGATTCTTTGCGGAGACAAACTGCCCGAGGATGAGATCATGGCGGCGTGCGGTTCCGACATGATGAGCGACGTTTTGGCATTCCCCAAGGAGCGCATGGTGCTGCTGACCGGGCTTACAAACGGCCACGTTGTGCGCACCTGCGATATGCTGGACGTGCTGATGATCGTATTTGTGCGGGGCAAGATCCCCGGCCGCGACGTGCTGGATATGGCCGAGGAGCACGGCATGGTGGTTGTGGCCACGGGGTATACATTATATGAAGCGTGCGGACGGCTGTATATGAACGGCCTGCCGGGCGGCCAAGGAGTTGAGCTGAAATGAGCGACCAGATCATGCTCAGCGAACGATACAGCGTTACGGCCGGCGATTTTTCATCAGCCGGCGAGGTGTCCGGCAAAATCAAACGCATTTTGAAAAAACTGGGCGTGGACAGCGCGGTGGTGCGGCGCGTGTCGGTGGCCGCTTACGAGGTGGAGCTGAACCTGGTTATCCATTCCATGGGCGGCGAAATGGAGCTGATCGTGCGTCCGGATTACCTGGAACTGAACGTGCGCGACGTGGGGCCCGGAATCGCCGATATCGACCTGGCGATGAGCGAGGGCTATTCCACCGCCTCGGACGACGTGCGCATGATGGGCTTTGGCGCGGGCATGGGCCTGCCCAACATGAAGCGCAACGCCACTGATTTTTCCATTTCCTCGCAGGTGGGCGTGGGGACAACCATTGAGATGGGGTTTGCGTTATGAGCGATTTGCATAATTACTATCATTCGGTTACGCTGGATAAGGCCAAGTGCGTGGGCTGTACCAACTGCCTCAAACGCTGCCCGACCGAGGCCATACGCGTACACAGCGGCCGCGCGCACATCATCGACCAGCGCTGCATCGATTGCGGCGAGTGCATACGCGCCTGCCAGCATCACGCGAAGGTGGCCACGACCAATCCGCTGGCCGCCATTAACGGCTATAAATACAAAATCGCGCTGGTGGCTCCGGCGCTGTACGGCCAGTTTAAGTCGCTGCCTTCGGTGGGCAGCGTCAACCGCGGGTTGCGCATGATGGGCTTTGACGCGGTTAAGGACGTGGCGCGCGGGGCCGATATCGTAACCTGCGCGGTGAAAGAAAGGTTGAAAAGCCCCGATTGCCCAAGGCCGTTGATCTCTTCGGCCTGTCCGGCGGTGGTGCGCCTGATACAGACCCGTTTTCCCGAGTTGATTGATAATATTGTGGACGTGCGTTCGCCCATGGAGGTCGCCGCTATTGAGGCGCGGAGAGAATTCTGCGCAAAATACGGCGTGGCGGATGAAGAGGTGGGTTGCTTCTTCATTACGCCCTGCGCGGCCAAGATGACCGCCATACGCAAGCCGATCGGGCATAAAAAATCGGCGGTAAACGGCGCGATCTCCTTTTTGGAGGTATACGGCCTGCTGTCCAGCCAGCTGCGTAAAGAGGCCAAGCTGGGCGTACACGACGAGGACGACGAGGAATTGCGCGCCACATCGTTTGGCATCGGCTGGGCGCGCACGGGCGGCGAGGCCACCGCGGCCGGCATACAAAACGCGCTGGCCGTGGACGGGATCGAGCACGTGGCGCGCGTGTTGGAGGAAATTGAAAATAACCGCCTGACCGATCTGGTATTTTTTGAGGGGCTTGCCTGCATCGGCGGCTGCGTGGGCGGGCCGCTGGTGTTTGAAAACGGCTTTATATCGCGCAACCGCATACGTCTTTTGATCCGTTCGCTGCCCGAACGCAGGCCGGAAGAGGCGGTCTCGCCCGAGACATTGGCCGAGCTGGGCGACGAGATATATTTCGACCAGCCCATAGAGCCCATAAAGGTGTTGCAGCTGGACGACAATCTGCAAAAGGCGCTGGAAAAAATGGATCAGGTCGAGGCCATACGCGAACGCCTGCCCGGTCTGGACTGCGGCAGCTGTGGCTCGCCCAGCTGTCAGGCGCTGGCGGAGGATATCGTGACGGGTTACGCGCACGAGATGGACTGCCTGTTCCTATTAAAAGATAAAATCCGCCAGATGGCCAAGCAGATGGTGGAGCTTTCGGAAAATACCCGCAAATAGGGCGCGCCTGGCGCTCAAAATGGCGATTGGGAGGAAACGCACATGACCATTGGAGAATTTATCGAATTGACCGGGTCCCGCCTTTTGACCAAGGATGTCGATTTAGACACGCAGATTACCTGCGGCTACAGCTGCGATCTGCTTAGCTGGGTGATGTCGCACGGCGCGTCGGGCATGGCCTGGGTGACCGTGCAGACCCATATGAACGTAATCGCTGTGGCCACGCTTATGGACATGAGCGCGGTAATCGTGCCGGAGAATATCGCCGTGGAGCAGGAGGTTGTGGACAAGGCGGGCGAGGAGGGTATCGCGCTGATCTCCAGCGAGAAAACCGCCTATGCGCTGTGCGGCATGATGTATGCCGCCGGTGTCAAATCCAATTAAACCCATGCGCTGCTATGTGGATTTGCACATGCACTCCTGCCTGTCCCCCTGCGGCGACCAGCTGATGACCCCCAACAACATCGTCAGAATGGCGCAGCTTAAGGGGCTGGACATGATCGCGGTGAGCGACCACAACACCGCCATGCACCTGGGCGCGATTGAAAAGGTGGCGCGCGAGGTGGGTATAGGGCTTTTGCCCGCCATGGAACTGACCACGCGCGAGGAAGTGCATTTGCTGGCCTACTTTGAACAGGTCGAGGCGGCGCGGGAATTTTCCCGCAAGATTTATGAACACCTTCCGCCCATAAAAAACCGGCCGGAGTTTTTCGGCCCTCAGGTGGAACTAAACGAGGAGGACGAACCGGTGCGGGAGGAGGAGCGGCTGCTTATCTCGGCGCTGGATTTGGGCATAGACCAATTGACCGAAGAAATACGCGCGGCGGGCGGCCTGGCGGTGCCCGCCCACGTCAACCGGGGCAATAACGGCATATTGAACGCGCTGGGTTTTATCCCGCCCGGCGCCGGTTACGCCGTGTTGGAGGTGTGCCCAACATTGCCCCTTGCGCACAAGATTACCACCGAACGCGTACTGCATTCCTCGGACGCACATCAGCTGGGCGATATACTGGAAAGGGTAGAGTATCTGGAACTGAGCGCGCCTACGCCCGAGGCCTTCTTTAACTGGGCGCGCGGCGAAAACGAAGAAGCTGGGTGAGATATAAACATATGGAGGAAATTCTACAGGCGTTTTCCAACCCGTTGGCGCCCGCCATACTGGCAATTGCCGCATTTGCCGTAATGCTGGCGGCGCTGATCGCGCTTTTGCGCAACGCCATGACGCGCGAAAGCGCGCTGTCCGAACAATTGGAGGATGTGCAGCGCACGCTTAACAGCCACCTGGAGGAGGCGCGCGGCGAAAGCGAGGAACAGGCGCGGCGCAACCGGGAGGAGCTGTCGGGCAATTTGCGCGGCATGGGCGATTCCGTTACCAAAATTATGGGCGAAATGGCGCGCACGCAGCAAACCCAGCTGGACGCATTTGCCGTTAGGCTGGGCGAAATGAGCCGGGCGGACGAGCAGCGCATGGAGGGCATGCGCAATACGGTGGAAGGCCGGCTGGCCGCCTACGAGGACCGCATGGACCGGATCGGCGACATACTGGACAGCAAGCTTTCGCAAAACGAGCAGCGGATGGACCTGCTTCGCGCGGGCATCGAATCGCGCATGGAGTCCATGCAGCGCGACAATAACGTGCGCTTGCAACAGATTAACCACACCGTGGACGAGCAGCTGGGCGGCGCGTTGGACAGGCGGCTGAGCGAACGCTTTCAGGCGGTCAGCGACCGGCTGGACATGGTGTATCAGGGCCTGGGCGAAATGCAGACGCTGGCCAGCGGCGTGGGCGACTTAAAACGCGTGCTGTCGGATGTGCGCGCGCGCGGCCTGGTGGGCGAAATCCAGCTGGGCGCGCTGCTGGATGAAATGCTCTCGCCCAGCCAGTATGTGAAAAAGCCGCGCGTGGGCGCAAACGGCGCGACCGTCAGCTACGCGGTGCGGCTGCCCGGCAGCATGCCCGACGGGCAGGAATGCCTGCTGCCTATCGACGCCAGCTTCCCGCGCGAAACCTACGACGCGCTGATGGACGCCGCGCGCCTGGGCGATAAAAAACGCTGCGAACGCCTGGACGGGGAGCTGGCCGAGCAGGTGGAAAGCGCGGCCCGGCGTCTGGCCGAAGAGTGCGTCAATCCGCCTGCGACCACCGATTTTGCGGTGCTGTTTCTGGGCTCGGAGGGGCTGTATGCCGAGGTGCTGCGCCAGGGCGCGCTGGCGGAGCGGTTGCAGCGCGAGCTGCACGTGACGCTGGCCGGGCCGGGCACGCTGTCAGCGCTGCTGAACAGCCTGCAAATGGGGTTCAGGACGCTGGACATCGAGCGGCGCAGCCGCGAGGTGTGGGCGCTGCTCGGCGCGGTGCGCGGCGAGTTCGGCGGCTTTGCCGAGGCGCTGGCCCGCACGCAAAAGCGCATTCGTCAGGCCTCCGAGTCCATTGAAGAGGCGGCGCGCAAATCGCGCACCATACAGAAAAAGCTAAAGCGCGTGGAGGCGTTGGACGATAATCAACGCGAAGCGCTGTTGACCGACGATACGGCTGAAGACGAACTGTACCACAACAGCGATTGGGATTGATTAAACGAACGCATACGTTTGGCGGGGCCCGCGCGCGGATG
>CAWVLE010000229.1:0-3058 GCA_963929805.1 uncultured Eubacteriales bacterium
CGCCCGGCACACCAAATCCGCATCGGCAACCAGTATATCACGCGTATAATATGGGTGCAGCGCCGATGGTATGGGATCGGTCAACGCGCCAGCGTTGTGTATGTCTATTAAAGTCGCCTGTGCCTGTGCGATATATTTTTCACGTTCCAGGGCCGAATCAGTAGCCAGCGCCTTTTCCAGTAACGGCTTTACCGCAGGCGCGCTGGCCAACTCGTCAAACGCGATGCCAAACCACTTGGAATAAGGCGCGTACTTTCTTTCATACAAAAAGCACAGATGCATTATTCTATGCGATAGGCGCGCACATACGATTCGCGAGCCGATTTCGTCTCCTCGCGCCGCTGTGCGTTTTACAAACGCGCGCTCCTCGCAAATACATGACCAGTCCGACATTAGCATGTATAGCCATACTTCCCTTGGATAATAGTCCAGCTTTTTTAATGTTTCAGCGATCTTTAAATCGTCTCGAAATAGCCGCCCTTTTTTCAGCGTAAGCAGTTTATGCTCCGAAAAAGCAAGCCAGTGAAACAAGCCGATCTGGTCAACATCCGCCACACCCAGGTTTTTATTCATAAAGTCATCAAACGTACTGATATTAATCATCGGCCTAAAAGCGCTTTCTGTATCTTCCATAGACGATATGCCGTGCTCGTCCGCTTGTCCAAACCCAACGGGGAACCCCCTAAACCGCCTCGGCGAATCTTCGCAAAAGGTCTTCATAAGTCTGTCGGGATCCATGCGTTCATCCCGGGCAAGAAAAATATACAGGCGCGGTCCCCACATATGATCCTGAGAGACTTTATCGTCGTATCCCAACACATCCGAGCCAAAACCTAAAAGCCCTGCGGAATAACGCAGGCCCGGATACCGTAGCGCAATTATACCATCTACGCATTCGTTATAAAATGCCTGGCACAGTTCCATACCGTTCATACAGGCGCATCCTCCAATTTTTTATACTTCTGCTTGTGTGCGATTTTGTTTTTTTGCAACGCAACAAATCCAGGCCGCCTCGCCGTTTTCTCTCATCGATCCGATTTGTTATCTAATTGCGCGTAAAGCAAGCTGCAATCGCGGTACGTAAATGCAATCATTCGCTGTTTCGCCGCCGGTCATCTTGTCCTATACGCATACCCTTTTCTCCGCCAAAGTCGTATTACGTCGAAAGCATAAATCAAAATACCGCTAACAGTTTAATAATGAAGTCGTGGCCTCCGGCCGGTCATGCCGGAAACCACGACTTGCATTAACCCGAAGAATTCACCGCGTAAGTCTATGCCTTAACGGCTCTACAGTTTTGGTAAAGTACATAAATCAATTCGTTAAATAGTACGCTTTCAGTCCATACCATAGAATTCTTTTTGGTTTTCATAGAATATGCGCCTGCCTGCCCACTTTGCGCGTTCAAGCGTAAATACGCCCTCTACTACCAATTCCGCAAGGACGTATGCGGCGCTACGGCGCGCCAGCTCGATATGCCCCGCTACGCCGTCGTAGAACAGGCAATCGCCGCCAAAGGCAAATATCTTGTTGACGGGCATCAGCGTCAGATATTCCTTAAGCGCGCGCCGGGCCGGTAGCGGCGAGAGTATGTGCGCCCAGCACATGTCGATTCGCACGTTGGTAAACATTTTGCCCAGCGCGCCGGCCGCTTCGCAGTACGGATATCCAATATGGAACAGGTCAAACCGGATATTCGGATAGCGCACCAGCAGGTCGTTGAGCAACAGCGGGTTTGAATTCGCTATCGTGTTGGCGTTGCCTTCCTGATAGCCGGTGTGGATTTGCAAAAGCAGGCCCCGCTCGTTGGCAAAGCGCAGTATTTCATGCATGATGTAGTTTTGGGCCGCCATTACCGCGCGGCCGTCCGTCGACGCCGCGCCGCGTTGAATGAGCTCAAAACCCTTGCGCGCCTGCGCGATTTCAGGCACGTCGAATTGCAGCGTGCGCGAGTAGGCCAGCGTGCTTTTCAGACCCTTTGCGCCGCGCGAGGCCAAATCCTCCGCCAGTGTATCCACAGCCAGCCGGGCCCATTCTTCTATGCCGGATACGCCGGATACGGCCTTGGCGTCCGGGGCGACCCAGGAATCGATCTGCGTCATAAACCAGTAAAACCCGTCCTCGCTGTCCAGGTCAAGCCGCCATATATTGTTCATGCAATGCTCTATACCCAGGCGTTCGCGCATAAGGCGCATGGCGTATCCCGGCGTTTTTCGCATCTGTTGATATTTGTGCTCAATCATTTCGACCGTGTCGCCGTCTATCTGATCGGCGCCATACAGTTCCCTAACCGCCACGTCCAACATCTGGCCGTATCCGGTATGGCGGCACAGATCCCACCAACGGCCTACCTTTTTCCACTTGGTTACAGGGTCGATGCTGGCGTCCGCAAGCATTTGCACGTATTCGGGCGGCATTCCGGCGGAGATAAGGTCGCAGTTAAAGTAGTGGCGTGTATAGTCGCCAAGCACGTTTTCTACCGGTTGCAGGGATTCGCTGCTTAGATGCTCGTGCGTATCAATGACGGGCGTGTTCCTGAGATGCTCGAGAAGTTCGCTTTGCAAAGCGTTCATTTTAAAATGCCTCCTCAACCTTCGCAATTAAATGGGGCGCCCTACGTTTTTTGTAAAAATCCATGCGCGAATAAAGAAAGCCTTTTCAACGCGGCGGCAAAATTAACCGGCCGCCGCATCGGCAACAGCATACCGCCGGCATACATAAATGTCAAGTATAAGTTTCATGCCCTGCGCACGTTTATATCGGCCTGCAATTTAACCGGCCTTCCGCATGTATGGCGAGCAGTCCCGGCGCATATTTATGCGAATAAAAGCGGCCTGACACCGGAGGATACCCCGTTCAGACCGCCTTGCCGCCGGCTAAAAGCGCGCGGCCAAACGTGCAAAATATAGTACTGCCCGTCATCCAAAAAGTTGGGCGGCTGGCCGGGCCGGGGCGCAATACCCGGCAGGGCGCGCCGCCGCGCCATTGGCATTTACATACCTCCTCAAAAAAACGTTCAGCCGTCTTCCCTCGCCGCCCGGTTATTCTACCTTTGGCC
>CAWVLE010000230.1:0-4129 GCA_963929805.1 uncultured Eubacteriales bacterium
TGGGGCGCATCCGGCTCGGACGGATTTTCCTGGGCGCGGGGCGTTTTACGGGCTGAAGCCGGCTTATTTTGCGCGTGTTTTGCCTCGCCCGGTTTTGCCTCGCCCGGTTTTGTCTGCGTGCGCGTCGTTTTTTTGGCCCCGGCCTGTCTTTCCTGGGCCGCGGGCTCTACGGCGGCAATTTCCAGCTGAACGCCCTGCTTTTCCTTTCCGGCGCGGGCCGTGGATGTGCGCGCCTTCCCGGCGCGGGCCGGCCGTTTTTTATCCGGCTGTCCGTCCTGTGCGCGCGCCGTGGGCGCGGCCGCCCCGTCCCGGGCCGGTAACGTTTCAACCGGCGGGGGCGTTTGCGCACGATCCTGCTGGGGTACGGCCAACGCGGAGGGCGCCGCCGCCGCAATTTGCGTAGCGGCGTCCTGGCCCACGGCCAGCTGTTCGCCATCCTGCGTACGCATAGCGTTCAGCATCAGTTCAATCAGCCGCTCCTTATTGGTCCCGGCCGGCACCTTGATTGACGCTTCTTTTGCGAGCGCGCGCAGCTGGGCGACCGTTTTGGCATGAAGTGTGCGATAATCCACAGACAAATCTCCTCTCACGAATGGCCGATGAAAACATTTATATAACGATATTTGAATTGAAATATGATTTTAGCCCGTAAGCGGCGCTTGTACGCGCATTCCGCGCCGTTTTCAGGCGTCGTTTTTACGTCTAACGGTTCAGGCGGACGCCCACGGCCACGTCGCGCGAAACCGCCTGTTCCACCCAGTGTTCCAATCCGTCGTATCCTTCGCCGTGCATAACCGTCAGCCCGGCCTCCTCCATCAGGGCGTACACGCGCTGCGCGCAGATGGTATGGGTGTTAAACGAAAGCGCGGCCGCGCCGCCGGTTTTAAGCCGTTCGCGCCAGACGCCAAGCGATCTGCCTAAAAGCGCCTCCAGCGTTTCGTAATGCCCCCGCGCGCCGCTCGCATGCTGCACGCCGTAGGGCAAATCGGCCACGATCAGGTGAAAACTTTCGCGCGCAAAGCCGCGCGCCGTCACGGCCGCGTCGCCCGCAATCAATTTTAGCCAGGCGCCGCCATCTTTTTTCAAATCCTGACCGGGCGCCGCAAAATTGATCTGACGGCATTTGAGCGGTTTTTCGCCCGGCACGCTCAGCGACGTTTCCTGCCGCCTGTGCTTTATGCGGTGGTATTCCAGATAACGTTTAAAAAACTTGTCCGCCTCGTGAACGTCCGCGGCGTTAATGTCGGCCCCCACCGCGTCGAAGCCGCGGTTAAGCGCCTCAAACAGCGTAGTGCCGCGCGCGCACATCGGATCAAACAGCGTAAGCCGCCCGTCCAAAGGATTAAAGCGGCTGGAAAACAACGCGATGTTTATAAGATAACGGGTAAAAACCTCGTTTGTCTTGCCCTTGTATTTTAAAATTCCGCTCAGGTCCGACCCCAGGCGTGGTTCGGCGCGCGAGAGGCAGGGCTTCAGGCTGCCGTCCGGGCACATCTGGCACAAAAGATACAGGTGAGCCAGTTGGTTTAGCCCGCAAAGCTGCGCCTGCGGGCAATCCGCCTCAAAGCCAAGACACGCCAGGCCCTGGATATGTATGGTTTCTACCTGCGCGTGCAGGCCCGCGCGCGCGAGCGCAAGCGCAAGCTCGCTGCGCGCAAGCGGCATTGCCGCGCTTTGATAGCGCGCGTTGGCATGAGGCCACAGCAGACAGGCATATTTCATTTTACAATACTCCCCACGCAATTATACCAACCGGGGCCGCCGCGCACGCAAAATACGCGCCCGTTCCATGGCGTGCCTTCCTGATATAAGCAAAACCGCCGCATTAAACCGGACCTATTGCCCGCGGCGGCGCATTTCCGATTAAATAATAAGTGAACAAAAACCCCGCCGCAAAGACGCGTTTTTATAACGCGCGGCATTCAAATACCGTTTTTCGTAACGCAACCATGCGCCCTGAAGCGCCACGGCCTATTTACCCCGTTAAAATTGTTCCGCGGCCGCATACGCAAGCCGGAACGAAAAATTATGTATGAGACAACGCAAGAAAAAATAACGGACAGGTTTGGCTTATTCCGGGCAAGACCGACCGGCGGCATTTTCCCACGTATTGATAAATAAGCCAGATAAGGCTCTCTTCCTGATGTTCGCACGGAAGAGAGCCTGCATTGGTGAATTTTAGTACTTACGCTTACGGGCAGCTTCGGCCTTCTTCTTGCGTTTTACGCTCGGCTTCTCGTAATGCTCCCTTTTTCTGGCTTCCGCAAGAATACCCGAACGGGCGG
The DNA here is from genome assembly GCA_963929805.1 of uncultured Eubacteriales bacterium. Lineage (GTDB taxonomy): Bacteria > Bacillota > Clostridia > Christensenellales > Aristaeellaceae > CAWVLE01. The sequence goes on from CAWVLE010000230.1 coordinate 2,286, forward strand.
TCATCCGTTTAAATCTGCGAAGCGCGCTTTCCAAAGATTCATTATCCTTGATATGTACCTCAGACATCGTGTTTTCCCTCCCCTCGCGATTGCTGGCATGTATGCCAATGTAGCATGGGGTTCGCCACACAGACTATTATACCGCATTTGATACATACTCGTCAACCGCTAAATTGGCCTTTCCTTTCACAAGAATGTGGCATTTGGGTAATTTTACGCCATATGTCCGCTTAATTGGGCCCCGCCCAGCAAGTGGATGTGAAAATGCTTTACGCTCTGCGCGCCGTGTTCGCCGCAATTGGTTACGACCCGAAAGCCCTTTTCGGACAGGCCTTCGCGCCTGGCCAGCATGGCCGCCACGCCGAACAGGTGCCCCAAAAGCGCCTCGTCGCGCGCCGCGCAATCCATGATATCGCTCATGTGCGCCTTGGGCACGATCAAAATGTGGGTGGGCGCCTGGGGGTTTACGTCGCGAAACGCCATGGACAGTTCGTCTTCGAATACTTTTGTACTGGGAATTGTACCGGCTATTATTTTGCAAAAAATGCAATCCTCCATCGGAATACACCTCCTTTGAAAGTTAATCTCCCCCGAATGCGAGCGCGCCCTGCGCGCCGGCAAGCTTGACGGGCCGTATTTCGCCCGGCCGGGCGGCCGCGCGCACGCGCACGTAGTTGCGCGTATAGCCTTCGGCCATTCCGCCGTCCAGTTCCACTTCAAACAGCACCTGCTGGACCGACCCTACCATAGATTGGACGAATTGCGTTTCCAGCTGGTTCCCAATTTCGATTAAACGGGCGGCGCGAATTTGTTTAATTTCTTCGGGCACCTGTCCGGGCATGACGTCGGCCGCCGTGCCCTTTCTGCGCGAATAGGGAAACACGTGTACGCGCGCAAAGCCCACGCGCCGCACAAAGCGCTCGGTTTCCAGCGCTTCCGCGTCGGTCTCGCCCGGAAAACCCGTTAAGATGTCGGTGGTCAGCGCGCAATCGGGATAGGCGGACTTTAACCGCTGCGCCGCCTGAAAATACGCTTCGGGCGTATAGCGCCGCCGCATGCGGCGCAGCACGCCTTCGCTGCCCGACTGCATGGAAAGGTGAAATTGCGGGCACACCTTCCCAAGCGCGCGCAGCCGCGCGACAAAATCGTCGGTTACCACGACCGGTTCCAGCGAGCCCAGCCGGATGCGCGCTATGCCCTCCTGGCGGTTCACGCGTTCGACCGCGTCCAGCAAATCCGCATCCATTCCGCGGCCGTAGGAAGCCAGGTGAATGCCGGTTAACACAATTTCGCGATAACCCGCGCGCGCAAGCGCCTGGGCCTGGGCCGACACCTCGTCAAGCGGCATGCAGCGCACCGGGCCGCGCACGTACGGAATGACGCAGTAGGCGCAATAGCGGTCGCACCCTTCCTGTATTTTCATGGTGGCGCGGGTCTTGCCCTCGTGGCCGCGCACGCTGAGCGGTTCAAACCGCCAGGGCGCGTCGTCCAGCGCGGCGTTTATCGGCGCGCCCTCGCGCTTAGCGCGCTCGAACAGTTCCACCACCCGCGCGCGGTTTTTCACCCCGATGATGAGCGAAACGCCCGGCATGGCTACCCGGCCGCTGTCGCGCTGGGCCAGGCACCCGGCCACGATGATGGCGCTATCGGGGTGCTCGCGCGCCACGCGCCGTATCGTGCGCACCGATTTCGCGTCGCCTGTACCGGTTACGGTGCAGGTGTTAATCAAGTATACGTCGGCCGGGCCATGGAAATCTACCGCTTGATAGCCGGCCGCCTCGAACAATTCCAGCATGGCTTGCGTATCGTACTGATTTACCTTGCAGCCCAGCGTATGGCAGGCG
>CAWVLE010000231.1:0-23313 GCA_963929805.1 uncultured Eubacteriales bacterium
ACGCTGGCCGCGCCCAAACCCACGCGCGTTTCAGTGGCCAGCACAAAGGTGACGATCGATCTGGCCGACGGGAACACCTACGACGTATCGTATAACGTGTTGCCGTCCGGAGCGAGCCAACGGGTAATATGGGCGACAAAAAATAAAAACATTGCGGTCGCCAAAAACGGGGTAATTACGGCAAAGAAGACCGGGTCGGTTTACATTGGCGTAAGGCCGTACGGCGTAAAGCGCTGGACCAATATCCTTGTAAAGGTAATCGACTCACTGGCGCCCACTTCGATTACGCTGCCAACTAACAAACAGACATTGGCGGTAGGAGGCACCTATCAGCTGGAACCGAAGATATTGCCCTCTACGGCCAGCCAGGACGTGGGTTACCGTTCCAGTAAGACGTCGGTCGTAACGGTTTCCTCCAGCGGATTGATCACCGCGAAAAAAGCGGGCACGGCGCTGGTGCGCGTATACTCTAAGCGTAAAACATCGGTTTCCAAATTAATTAAAATCACCGTAGTAAAAAGCATCAAACCCACAAAAATTACCATTACCCCGGCGACGCAATTGCTAAACGTGGGCGACACGCTGACGCTCAACGCCGCCGTGACGCCTTCCAACGCGGTATCCACGGTAAAGTGGACGACGTCCGACAGCAGCATTGCCAAGGTATCCTCCAGCGGCGTGGTTACCGCGCTGGACGAAGGCACGGTGAAAATAACCGCTACTTCTACCGCCAACAGCAAGGTAAAGACCACCCGCACGCTGAAGATTACCGACCCCAACCTGCCCAAATCGGTTACGATAGACCAGGATGATTTTTACCTGGCCGAGGGCGACACCATGACGCTGACGACCACGTTTATGCCATCTACCGCGCGCAAGGATTCCACGTGGAAAAGCAGCGATTCGAGCGTGGTTTCCGTTTCGTCTGCGGGCAAGGTGACCGCGCGCAAGGCGGGCACGGCCACGATTACCGTAACCGCCACGGGCACTTCGCTTAGCGACAGCGTAACCATTACCGTACTGGACGCGACGCGCACGTCGGTGGTGCCCGACAAATATGTGGACGACGTAGCCGACGTAAAGGCCAATCTCGCGCGCATCGACGCGGTGCGTTTGAGCGCCTATAACGAGCTTGACGCGCTGGTCGCCGCGGGCAAAATTACCTCGGCAAACGCCCGGCTGCGCAAAAATGTGCTGATTAACGCCTTTGCCTCGCTGCGGTTCCCCTGGTATACCGAGGAAAAGGTTACCTACTGGAACGCCAGCACCAGCCCGTATTACTATAAACCCGGCCGTATTTACTTCGGCATGCCTTACATACAGTGCGGCAACAACCAAAACTACAACAACCGCCGCTATAATTCTGCCAAGGCGCTTGCCGAGGGCTATTTCGACAAGGCCTCAAACGGATTGTACGAAATGACTTCGAAACGAATGAGCGGAAAATACGTGGGCTGCGACTGCTCCTCGTTTGTATCCATGGCCATCTGGGGTACCAGCCATTCGGCTTCCTACCTGAATACGCTGTCCATGATGCGGTCGTCTTATTATAAGACCATTAGCAGCGCGGCGGATTTGAAACCGGGCGATACGTTGGTAAGGCGCTCGGGCAGCAGCGGCCACACCATCATGTTCCTGTATTACGTATCTACCGATAAGGCGATGATTATCGAAAACGGGAACAGCACGGTTTCCTGTAAGCTGATAAGCGTAAGCAACTATATCAATTCCCAGCGTTACGTAATCAGAAGGGCGACCAAGCTGCTTTAACCGGTATTAAATGATGGGATGGTGGGGAATGTGCCTAAATTTGCGCCTCAAACGCTGGAAATGTGGATGGACGCGGCCCTGGAAAAACTGGGAATGAACGCGCAGAATCGCTTCTATACGCGCGATACCGTTATGCGCGCGACGCTACGGGGCGTGGGTCACCATGATATTTACGATTTTCCCGCACGGTTAAAGGCACTTGCCTCCGGCAAGATGCCCGCAAATCCTGAAATGAAACCGATCGCCTCTTTCGGCGCGATGGAAAGCTGGGATGGGGGCGGCGGGCTGGGCGAGGTGGTTTGCTCCTTCGCCATGGAGCGGGCTATGCGCCTTGCAGATGTACATGGTATGGGCTTATGCGCTATGCGTAACAGCAACCATTTTATGGCGGCGGCGCCTTATGTGGAGCGCGCGTCGGAATGCGGCTATATCGGGCTGATTTTATGCAAAGGCGCGCCCAGCATGGGGGCGCCGGGACGGCGCGAACAGACGATCGGCGCGTTGCCCATGGGTTTTGCGCTGCCCACGGATCACGGCTATCCGATTATGCTGGATGCCTGCATGGCGTACGCCTCGTTCGGCCTGTTGCGTGAAAAGATGAAAAAGGGAGAGCAGGTGCCCGAATACTGGGGATTTGACGGCGAGGGCAGGCCGACGGCCGATCCGACCCAAATGGCTTCCGGAACGCGTTTGCCGATTGGCGCGCATAAAGGATTCGGGCTGGCCATTCTGGGCGAGGCGCTAACGGCCATTTTATCCGAAGGCTGCGTCGTGGACGAGCCGGATACGGTAAACGGACAAAAAGCGCCTACTTCCCACACCGCGATTGCGATTAAGACGGGCGCGCTGATGGAAGAGAAGCGTTTCCGCGAGCGCGCAGGCGAAATGATCGACCGTATGAGCGCCCGCGCGCCCGGCCTGCATGTGCCCGGACAGGGCTCGCATCAAAAAGCGGAACGGATGCGCGCGCAAAACGCTGTTCAATTGGACGAAGCGCTGGTGGAAGAATTGAACGCCATATGCGCCCGGATTGGCGCGCCGCAGCTCTAAAGGAAAATACCCAATACGATGCCTGCGCCTTACGGAACGGTTCCGTAAGGCCCTTTTTTATGGACATAATAAAAGGACGCGGCAAAACGGGATATGCGGCGCGTACGCAAGGCGCGAAGTGGGGGTTTACCTTTTTTTTTGAAAGCGGTATAATGATAGCGTATTACTTGTTTGAGAGGGGATCGTGGCGATGCCTTCAAGGCCGATTGGGGTGTTTGATTCGGGCGTCGGCGGCGTGAGCGTATTGCGCGAAATGGTTAATGTGCTGCCGCGTGAACGCTTTATTTATTATGGCGACAATCTCAACGCGCCTTACGGCGTGCTGGAAGAGGATAAAATCCGCGCGTTGGCGATGGACGTTGCGCGCCGGCTGATGCGGCGCGATATAAAGGCGCTGGTTATCGCCTGCAACACGGCCACGTCGGCGGCGGCTGAGACGATGCGCGCGCAGCTGCCCATACCGGTCGTGGGCATCGAACCCGCGCTTAAGCCGGCCGCGCTTAACCATGATAAGGGCGCGATTTTGGTATTGGCCACTCCGGCGACTTTGCGCCAGCAGAAATTTCACAACCTGATGGAGCATTATGGACGCGACGCCGTCATGGTGCCGTGCGATGGGTTGATGGAATTTGTGGAGCGAGGCGAACTTGACGGGCCGGGATTGGATGCCTATTTGGATGAGCGGTTGGGTCAATGGCGGGGCAGGGCGGTGGAGGCCGTGGTGCTGGGCTGCACCCATTACGTTTTTTTAAAGGACGCGTTGCGCCGCGCGCTGCCGGGCGCTCGGCTATACGACGGCAACAGGGGCACGGCCAACCGTTTAAAGGCCGTGCTGGAAGAAAAGAATCTGTTGCGCGGCGAGGGACAGGGTTCGGTGCAGTGGCATACTTCGGGCGATGAGGCGGTGTTTTTGCCCATCATGCGCATGCTGTTTAACGCGCGGATGGATTTTGAGGAGGATACGTAATGGACGAAAAATTGGAGAAAATTCTAAAGACATACCTTGTGGATTATCACAACCAGCGGCTTAACTGCGCGGAGAGCGTGTTGATTACCATGCGCGATTACTACGGCTGGGACGCCGCGCTGTGTCCGCGCGTCGCCACCGCGTTTGGCGGCGGCGGATGCGGCGCGCAGGGCATGTGCGGCACGCTATCCGCGGCGCTTATGACCGTGGGCATATTGTACGGCCGCGAACTTGGAGGCGACAAAACGCCCGCCTATGAGAAGGGCCGGTCCTTTATTCAATGGTTTGAATCGCTTAACGGCACGACGCTATGCCGCCAGATTACCGGATTGGATACCTCTACCAGCGAAGGACAGGCGCTGTTCCGCGCGCCCGGCGGCGTGCACGAGCGCGTGTGCGAACCGCTTGTGGCCCAGGTGTGCCGGCGCCTGGTTCAGATTTTGTAACGCGGCAAGGGAAAACCGCGAAATAATTCGTAGAAGGGGCTTTTCAAGCGGCGGGATATCTGTTAAAATATACTTTAGATATTTGCGCGCAAACATATGTATACGGCCAAGCGTTGCAAGGCCTGAATGCGCAAAGGGTTGCAATAATTGACAGGGGGAATTTCCGAGATGAAAGACTATCAGGCCAGCAATATTCGAAATATCGCTGTCGTAGGCCATGGCAGCGAGGGCAAGACCACTCTGGTTGAGGCGCTGCTCTACGCTACCGGCACGATTGACCGCCAGGGACGCGTGGAAGACGGCTCGACGACGACTGACTACGATCCCGAAGAGGTCCGCCGTCAGATTTCCATCAGCGCCGCCATCGCCCCTATGGAGTGGAAGGACACCAAGATCAATTTGATCGACGTGCCCGGCTACTTTGACTTCGCGGGCGAAATGGTGGGGCCGCTCAGCGTGGCGGAAGGCGCGATTATTGTGGTGGGCGCGGTCTCCGGCCTGAATGTCGGCGCGGAAAAGGCCTGGGCGCAGTGCGATAAAAACGGCACGGCCCGCATGATCGTAATCAATCAGATGGACCGCGAAAACGCCAACTTTGAAAAGGCGTTGGCGACGATCACCGAAAAATACGGCAGCCATATCGCCCCGATCGAAGTGCCGATTATGGAAGGCGGAAAGTTTACCGGCGTGGTTTGCGTGCTGGAAAACAAAGCCTTTGTGGGCGAAGGCAAAACCCTTAAGGAGATACCCATCCCCGACAGCATGTCCAGCGAGGTAGAGGCGGCCCGTGAAGCTATTATGGAGGCGGCTGCCGGCGCGGACGAAGAGCTGATGGAAAAATATTTTGAAAATATGGAATTGTCCGCTGAGGACACGATGGCCGGCCTGCGCAAGGGCATACTGGAAGGCACCGTGGTTCCGGTCGTGTGCTGCTCCTCTTTGACCCGCGTGGGATTGGGCAAGCTGCTGGACAACCTGATTGATTTGATGCCCTCGCCTGCCGGACACAAAAAAGAAGGCGTCAATCCCAAGACCGGCGACGCCGAGACGCGTGTGTGCGACTTAAGCGAGCCGTTCTCCGCGTTTGTGTTTAAGACTATGGCCGACCCCTTTGTGGGTAAGCTTTCGCTTTTGAAGGTAACTTCGGGCGTGCTTTCGGGCGACACGCAGCTTTATAACGCCAATGCGGAAAAAGCCGAAAAGGCGGGCGCTATTTACTTCCAGCGCGGCAAAAAGCAGATTGCGACCAGCAAGGTCGTCGCGGGCGATATTTGCGCTCTGGCCAAGCTCTCTTCCGTCAATACGGGCAATACCCTGTGCGATCCGGCCAAGCCGGTTCGCTTCCCTGAAATGGAGTTCCCCAAGCCCTGCATCTCCATGGCCGTATACGCCAAGAAGGCGGGCGAGGAAGACAAGGTGTTCTCCGGTCTCAGCCGCCTGATGGAGGAAGACCCCACCATCCGCGTGGAAAAGGATCCGGAAACCACCGAATCGCTGCTCTCCGGCCTGGGCGAGCTGCATATCGAAGTCATCGCCAAAAAGCTGGCCTCCAAGTTTGGCGCCGAGGCGCTTTTGCAGGATCCCAAGATTCCCTACCGCGAGTCCATCCGCAAGAAGATCGACGTGCAGGGACGCCATAAGAAGCAATCCGGCGGACACGGCCAGTTCGGCGACGTATGGATTGAGTTCCGTCCCAACGACGACGGCTCCAGCGACTTCATCTTTGAAGACGCGGTCGTGGGCGGCGTGGTGCCGCGCAACTTTATCCCCGCGGTTGAAAAGGGCCTGCGCGACAACATCAAAAAGGGCGTGCTGGCCGGTTATCCCGTGGTGGGGCTTACCGCGAAGCTGCACGACGGTTCCTACCACCCGGTAGACTCGTCGGAAATGGCCTTTAAGACCGCCGCGCGCATTGCTTTTAAGAAGCTGGTGGACGCCAACCCGGTGCTGCTTGAGCCCATCTATCATGTGGAAGTAACCGTGCCCGACGAGTACATGGGCGATATCATCGGCGACTTTAATAAGCGCCGCGGCCGCATCATGGGCATGGACCAGGTGGACGGCCAGCAGCTGGTCGTGGCCGAGGTGCCTCAGGCCGAAATGTTCAAGTACGCGACCGACCTGCGTTCCATGACTCAGGCGCGCGGCTCGTTCACCATGCGCTTTGAACGCTATGAGGAAGTTCCGGCCAACGACGCCAAGAAGATCATCGAAAACGCCAAGCGCGAAGAGGACGAGGACGAGTAAGCAGCGCTTATACATGCGAAAAAACGCATATGCCGTTTTTCCGGGCGGGCCGCCATATTGGGCGGTCCGCTTTTTAATTTGCTCAAAGCTCAGGCGCTGCGGCGATAGAACTTGCGCGGATAAAACGGCAAACCCGCCGCTTTTCGGCAGATTTGAAAGAGCGCCCAGGGCAACTTGACAATGCATAAATATTACGATATAATGACACATATTAATAAAATAATTCAGGAGATTACTTTGATATGAACTGGGGGAAAAAGCTGTACCGGGTTTTGGCGGCGGTTTTAATTTTTATGGTGTGCGCGCAAATAGCGCTGGCAGAGCCGTCCGCCGCCGTGGTAAAGCGCGCTTATGAGATTATCGCGCAGATGGAGACCAACACCAATTACGCGGGCGTATCCAACGACACCAACGGCAGCCCGAGCGTGGGCATACTTCAGTGGAACAACACGCGCGCCGTCAGCCTGCTGAAAAAAATCATAGCGCGGGACGAGGCGGGCGCGAAGGAGATTTTGGGCAGCGGCCTGTATGAGGAACTGACCCAGGGCAGCAACAGCGTATGGAGCAGCCGCACCTTGTCCTCGTCCGAGCGCGCGCGGATAGCCAACCTGTTAAAGAGCGACGCGGGCGTGGCATGCCAACAACAGCAGGCCGCTACCGATGTAACCAATTATATAGAAACAGCCATGGAATTGGGCATGACGGACCCAACCGCGATGGTGTATTACGCGGATATCGCGCATCAGGCGGGCAGCGGCGCGGTGAAAAAATACGTGGTTAAGGCGGCGGAGCTGGCGGGCGGCTATGCCAAAATTAATTTGGAGCATATGTATAAGGCGGCACTGGTATACGCGACCTATACAAAATCGCGCCGGACGAAAGTGTACAACATGTTAAAGGAGAACCCGGTTCAGGAAAGCGCGGCGCCGGTAAAGCCTACGGGCGTGGCGCTTGACAAATCGGGCACGGTGACGTTGTATTTGGGCGATACGCTGAACCTGAAGGCTCAGCTCAAGCCGGCCAACGCGCAAAGCGAGCTTACCTGGAAAAGCGGAAACAGCAAGGTTGCAAAAGTAGAAGACGGGGTGGTTACGCCCGTTAAGGCCGGCCTGACCGTCATCCGCGTGACGACGGAAAACGGAAAGACCGATACCGTCAAGGTACAGGTGCGTCCGGTGAAGGTTTCTTCCATAAAGCTTAGCGGCACGCTTACCATGAAGGTGGGGCAGAAACAGACGATCTCCGCCGCCATATCGCCCACAAACGCGACAAATCAAAGCCTGCAATGGAAAAGCGGCAACAAGCGCGTCGCCGGGGTAAACAGTAAAGGCGTAGTGCTGGCGCGCAAGCCGGGGAAAGTAACGATCTATTGCCGCGCGACGGACGGCAGTGGGAAAATAGCGAAACTGGTAATAAAGGTAAAAGCAAAATAGATTTGAATGCGCGGGTATAGAAAGCGGCCTGGGTTTTCTGCCTTATACGGAGAATCCGGGCCGCCGTATATTATCTGATTTTGCAATGGGCGCAAAAGACGCGTCCCTTTTTGCGTATGCCGGTTCTCTGCGCGCCTTGAAACGCGCAGGCTTATTTCCATACCTCAAGCCGGCGCAGCCTTCCGCCCTCCATTTCGCACACGGTGTCGCACAACGCGTTGATGTCCAGCGGATTGTGGCTGGTAATCAGAATGGTTTTTCCCTGGCGGCGCAGCGATTTAAGCAGCCGCCGCACGTCGCGTACGCCCGCGTTGTCCAGCCCGTTCATGGGTTCGTCCAATATCAACAGCCGGGGATTTTCCATAATCGCCTGCGCGATGCCCAGGCGTTGGCGCATGCCCAGCGAATATTTGGAAACCCATTTATCCTGATCGGGATCCAGCCCAACAAATTCCATGGCTTCGCGCACTTCGCGCGCCCCGATACGGCCCTTGATGCCGGCGAGAAATTTTAAATTGCTGTACCCCGAATAATTGGGCAAAAAGCCGGGCGTTTCGATAATCGCCCCCACGCTTTCGGGTATTTCAACGTCGCGGCCGATGCGCTTTCCGCCCACGCGGATGACGCCCTCCGTGACCGGCGTCAGCCCGCAGATGCACTTAAGCAGCATGGTCTTGCCCGATCCGTTGCGGCCGATCAGGCCGTGGATTTGGCCCCGCGCAAACGATACGCTCACCTGATCCAGCACGCGCTCGGCGCCGTATACCTTGGATACCTTTTTCACGCTGACCATTATGGTTCAACCTCCCTACGTTAGCGGCCGATCCTGCGCCGGGCGCGATAGACGCATATCATCATGAGCAGCGCCGTCAGCGCCACAAGCAGCGCGGCGGCGTAACAGGGTTGCGGCGCGAAGCCGCCGCCCGACAGATCCAGCGCCGGAAGGCGCGAAAGTGTGACCGGCGAAAAGTAGGCGACCTCGTCGGACAAATACTCGGCCACCGAAAAATCCAGCGCCAGCGGAATGCTGGCAATGCCAAAGCCCAGCCGGGGCGAAAGGGAGACGTTGACCGCGAAGAGCAAAAGCCCAAGCGCGCTCAGCGCCAATACGCGCAGCGCGCAGGATAAGCCGGCCGCCGCGACGGGGGACATATAGGTATACACGTCGGGATGCAACTCGAACATGATGTCGTAGTTTTCAAATTCCCCGTACAGCACCAACTGCTCAAAGGCCTCGCCCCAGTCATTTGAAATATACACGTAGGGCGCAAGCAGCAGCGCGCACAGCGCCAACACGGCCAGGACGTATACCGCGCAGACCACCAATACGTAGCTGGCCTGCGCGAAGCTCCACGCGCCGCGGCCCGCGCGCAACAGCACGTAGCGCTGCGCCTCGTCGTAAAAGGGCGCGTCGCATAGCAGCAGCAGCGCCGCCGCGCCCGTCAAAAGCGTAAATATGTAATCGCCCATCAGATAGGGCGCCAGGCCCAACAGGTTGATGCGCAGGCCGGATTCGCGCAAAAAGGCGCGCAACGGCCGCAACTCGCTTTGCAAAAACAATACGCTCAACAATAGCACCGCGTATAGCCTGGGCGTTGAGATCAGCCGTCTCAGGTCGTGCCGCAGGCAATTAAGCCATACGCCCCGGCCGCGCGCGGGGGCGCGGCCGCGTCTTTTGGTTTTAGCCATTGTTTAACCTCCTGTAAACGCCTAAGCGGAAAACCAGGCAGCATATAACCGACAACCCGGCGAATACGGCCGTGGCCACGGCCAGCGTAGGCCAGTAATCCATGGCCACCATGCCGTCGGCCAACAGCGGCAGGCTGGTCCACGCGGGCGCGCCGCTTAAATCGGATATCTCCAGCGCCAGGCGATAGAGGAAAAGCGGAAAGCACAGCGTAAAGAGCGCGTTTGGATACCAGGCGGAAAAGGCCAGCGCGCTCAGCGCCCAAAATGCGCCCGCGATAAATTGAAGGTAAACGATGCCGGCAAAGTATTGCGCGTAAGCGCCATGCTCGAGCACCTGCTGCATGTTGACGTATTCCATAAATTCTATCATGAAATCATCCGCCGGGTTAAAGCGAATGTATAAAAGCGCGATAAAAAAGGCCATGCCCGCCGCCAGCGCCGCGCCGCCCGACAAAGCGCAGCAGCATAGCTTGGAAAACACGTAGCGCCGCTTGCCCGCGCGCATCACGCCGCATATGTAATACCGGCTTTTCCAATCCGCGCAAAAGCTCATGGAAAAGGGTAGCGCGGCCATCATGGGCGTAAGCCACAGCGTGTGGCCCATGTTGCGGCTGTATTCAAACAATACCATTGCGCTGCCCCAGTCCTCTAAAAGCTCGGAGGATACATTGATTATAAACAGCAAAGCATACAAGGCGCCCGCGGCCCAAAGCCATCCGCCAAACGCGCGCCGCCTGTCCATCGAAATCAGCGTTCTCAACCTTTCTTTGCGTTGATAGACGGTATAACCACCGGTAAACTGTAATATTATCACACGATTTTTAAAGCCTACAAAGTGTATTTGTGTAAAGAAATAAAGGCAAAAGGGATTGAAAATACAGTATTTTTGCGGTATATTTGTTGTATCATATATCAAAGGAGTGTATTTCTTTGGCTGTTACGCAAAAGGTTTTCGGCACGCTCCCCTGCGGCTCGCAGGCTATGCTTTATACCATTACCAACGCCGCGGGCGCGTCCGCTTCCATTACCAACTATGGCGGCATCGTGGTAAAACTGGTGGCGCCCGGCCGGGACGGCCTGCGCGACGTGGTGCTGGGCTGCAATTCGCTTAACGATTATATGCCCAATCACGGCTATCTGGGCGCGCTGGTAGGCCGCGTGGGCAACCGCATAAACCGAGGCAGGTTTACGCTGAACGGCGTGGACTATCAGCTGGCGGCCAATTCCAACGGCCATCACCTGCACGGCGGCACGCACGGCTTTAATGAAAAGCTGTGGAAGGCCGAAATCGTTTCCGATAACAGCGTTGCGCTTTCATACGAAAGCCCGGACGGCGAGGAAAACTATCCCGGCACGCTGCGCGTGCGCGTTACGTACACATTTGACGACGAGAACGCGCTGAGCATCCGCTATCAGGCGGCCAGCGATAAAGACACGCTGTGCAACCTGACCAACCACAGCTATTTTAACTTGAACGGCGAGGGCGCGGGCGATATAGCGGATCACGAAATCATGATAGACGCCGACCGCTTTACCGTGGGCGATCCGGATCTGATCCCGACGGGCGAACTGCGCCCGGTGGACGGAACACCTTTTGACCTGCGCGCCTTTAAACGCGTGGGCGACGGGCTGGCCCTTACGGGCAAGGATGAACAGCTTACCTTTGGCGGCGGCTACGACCACAATTTCGCGCTGAACGGCGAGGGCCTGCGCCGCGTAATCGTGCTGCGCTCGGCCGCGTCCGGACGCCAGATGGAAGTATACACCGACCTGCCCGGCGTGCAGTTCTACACCGGAAATTCGCTGGGCAACAACATGCCCGGCAAGTGCGGGCACAATTACGCGCCGCGCGAGGGGCTGTGCCTGGAAACCCAGTTCTATCCCGATTCCATCAACCACGCCAACTTCCCCGACAGCGTGCTGCGCGCGGGCGAAACTTACGACCATACCACCATTTATAAATTTAGCGCGCTGTAAAGCGGGCAATGACGATTTGGGGCGCGCCGCTTTTTGCCTGAAGCGGCGCGCCCTTTCCCACGTTTCAAGTGGGGATGCGATACCGGCTTAAAGCGGCGGGCCGTTTGAGCGTTATTCTATGCCGCCCAGGCCGCGCATAAACGCCACGGCGCGCCGCATGGCGTCTTCGCTGAAAATGCCGTGCAGTATCATGTCGCCGCGGTATCCGGCCTGATCCAGCTTTTCCAGGAAAAAGGGATAATCCACGATGCCCGCGCCGGTAGGGCAAAATTCGATGCCCTCCGACGCGCGTATATCCTTGCCGTGGGCAAGCACGATTTCGCCCTCCAGCACCTCAAAGGCGTGTTCGATGGTGGGGCGCACGTTGTCGGGTCGGGCCATGCCGGGCCTGAACAGGTTGGCGCAATCCATAATGATCTTCAGGTGGCGCGACCCCATTTCGCTTAACAGGCGGCGCGCGCGTTCGGGCGTATCCACTACGTTGCTTGCCTCGGTTTCAATCGCCAGCGTGACGCCGCCCGCCTCGGCCAGGCGCACCGCCGCGCCTACCGTATCGCGCATATCGTTCCAGGCCTCCCGGGTATGGTTAAGCGGGCTGGGACGCCACAAATGGCTGGTGTTGCGCGTTCCCGTACACAGCGTCACGATGCCGGCGCCCAGTTCGCCGGCCGCCTCTATGGCTAAAGATAGCCGGCGCAGGCCTTCTTCCCGCACGGCGGGATCCGGATGCGCCATGTTGAACGTGCCGTTTATCGCGCGCAGCGACACGCCCGCCGCACGCGCGCCCTCGCGTACCGCGCGGATGACCGCCTTGCTTACGCGCGCGGGCATTTCGTGGACGCCTGGCTCAATCGGGTCCGCCTCCTCCGCCTGCGCGAAGCTGAACTGCGCGCAGCCAAAGCCAAAGGATGCTATTTTATCAAACAGCGCCTGCGCGCGCATCCGGGGAAAATCGGTTGTACAAACGCCAAGCCGCATGTTGGCCACCTCCCTGATTTTCATTATACCATACGGCCGCGCATCTGTCCAAGCCGCGCGCAGGCGCGCCAGGGGCGCCGCCCATTTACGCCGGATAAGAGGCGGCGCGTTTTTGCCATATAAAAAACTGTCAATTAATAAAGACGTTTTTCGCCGCGCCGGGGCCGGTTGAAAGAAAAAACGCCGGGCAAAGGCGCGAGGGGGCGCGTAATTTGTGCGTCAATCTTCATACGCCGGGCTTTATATTGCCCATTTACATGGACGGAAAATTTGCTATAATAGGTGGGTAGACTATTTTTTGAGGAGACGGGCGGATGAACAACAACGATATATTGACCGTTTACGGCACCAATCCGGCTGAAATGGCGCGCGCTATTTTGACCGCCGCGCGCATTGAGGGGCGCATTCCCTCCAAACAGGCGCGCATAGGGCTTAAGCCCAATCTGATTCTGGCCTCGCCTGCCGAGCGCGGCGCGACTACCCACCCGGGGTTTGTGCGCGGCGCGATTGATTACCTGCGCGCGGCCGGCTTTGAAAATCTGGTAATTTTAGAAGGATCCTGGGTGGGCGACCGCACCAGCGCGGCTTTTGAGGTGTGCGGTTACAACCAGCTGTCGCGCCAGACGGGCGTGCCGCTGATCGATACGCAAAAAGATAAAAGCCGCGTGGTCGATTGCGCCGGCATGGATATCGCCATTTGCGAAAGCGCGCTTTCGATCGATTTTTTAATCAATTTTCCCGTCATGAAGGGCCATTGCCAAACCAGCGTGACCTGCGCGCTCAAAAACATGAAGGGCCTGATTACCAACCGCGAAAAGCAGCATTTTCACGCCATGGGCCTTAACCGGCCAATTGCGCACCTGAACGCGCGGCTGAAGCAGGGCTTTATCCTGGTGGACGCGATTTGCGGGGACCTGGATTTTGAGGAAGGGGGAAATCCGGTCGTACGCAATCAGGCGTTTGGCTTTGTGGATCCGGTGCTGTGCGACGCGTATATATCTGAACTGATGGGCTACGAAACAAAAGAGGTGCCATATATCGGCCTGGCGCAGGCGCTGGGCGTAGGCAGCGCCGATACGGCAAAGGCCAATCTGATCGAGCTCAATCAACCGGAAACGGCGCGGACGCCGGCCATGCCCAGCGGACGGGTGCGCGCCCTGAGCCGGTACGCGCAGCCCAAAGACGCCTGCAGCGCCTGCTATGCCAACCTGATTATGGCGCTTAACAGGTTAAACGAAACGGGCGAACTGGCCCACATGCCCCAAAAGATCGCCATTGGGCAGGGCTATCGCGGGCAGAAAGGCGCGCTGGGCGTAGGCAATTGCACGCGCTGCTTTGAGAAAAGCCTGGCCGGGTGCCCGCCCAAGTCGTCGGATATCATCCGTTTTTTGCGCGAGAAGGCCTTTTGACGCGGCCGTGGGGAAACCGGCGCGTTGACTATACAGACAATGCCGAAAATAGCGAGGGAGCGATACGGTTATGAGAGACGAAACCAAATGCCTGCACGAAGGATATACCCCGGTTAACGGCGGTCCGCGCGTAATGCCGATCGTCCAGAGCACCACCTATGTGTTTGATTCCACCGAGCATATCGGCGCGCTATTCGACATGCCCATGTCGCACATGTATTCGCGCTTTTCCAACCCGACGGTGGAGGCGGTGGAAAAGAAAATCGCCGCCCTTGAAGGCGGCGTGGGCGCGATGTGCACCTCTTCCGGGCAGGCGGCGTCGCTGTTTTCCATATTGAACCTGTGCGCCTGCGGCGATAGCTTTATCAGCACGTCCACCATTTACGGGGGCACGGTAAATCTGTTCGCGGTTACGCTTAAGCGGCTGGGAATCGAGTGCATTTTCGTGGACGCCGAGGCGGACGAAGAAGAGATTCTGGCCGCGTTTAAACCCAATACGCGCGCCGTGTTTGGCGAAACGCTGGCCAATCCGGCCCTGGCGGTGCTGGATATAGAAAAATTTGCCCGCATCGCGCACAAGAAAAAGGTTCCGTTGATCGTGGACAATACTTTCGCTACGCCCATACTGTGCAAGCCCTTTGAGTTTGGCGCGGACATCGTGATCCATTCCACGACCAAATACATGGACGGGCACGCGTTGCAGGTGGGCGGCGTGATCGTGGACAGCGGGAATTTTGACTGGACGAACGGGAACTTTCCGGAATTTACCCAGCCGGACGAAAGCTATCACGGGGTGGTGTACACCCGCGAATTTGGCAAAATGGCGTACATCATCAAGGCGCGCATGCAGCTGATGCGCGATTTCGGCGCGTATCCCGCGGCGAATTCCGCCTTTTTGCTTAACCTGGGCCTTGAGACATTGCCGCTGCGCATGGAGCGCTACTGTTCAAACGCGCTGCGCGTGGCGCGCTATTTAAGCCAAAGCGATAAAATTGAATCGGTGCGCTACGCGGGCCTGCCCGAGGATCCTTACCATGAGCGCGCGAAAAAATATCTGCCCAAGGGCTGCTGCGGCGTAATTTCGTTTATCATTAAAGGCGGCAAGGCTACGGCGGTAAAGTTTATGGACGGGCTGCGCCTGGCCTCCAACGAGGTACACGTGGCCGACATCCGCACGTGCGTACTGCATCCGGCCAGCGCTACGCACCGCCAGTTGACCGACGAACAGCTGCACGCGGCGGGCGTGCATCCGGGCATGATACGCCTGTCGGTGGGCCTGGAAAACGTGGAGGACATTTTAGAGGACATTCATCAAAGCCTGGAAAAGGTATAGCGTACTAAATGCGTTTTTTGCCGCCTGGTGTTTTGAATGCCGAAAAACGGTTTATATACTTGGGCAGAGGGCGGCGCCGTAAGGCCTGGTTTGCCGCGGCGGCGCCCTTTGCCCGTTTGGGGCATACCAGCAAATAAAGGGTGTGTGATATACATGTTGCAGGCGGGAATGAAAGCGCCGGATTTTACGCTGAACGATAAGGACGGGCGTAAGGTAAGCCTGTCGGATTTCGCGGGGAAAAAGGTGGCGCTGTATTTTTATCCAAAGGATAATACGGCGGGCTGTTCGCGCCAGGCCGCGGCGTTTGCGCAATTATACGACGAATTTAAGGCGGCCAATGCGCAGGTAGTGGGCGTTAACCGCGACAGCGAGGCTTCGCATCGCAAGTTTGCCGACAAGTACCAGTTGCCCTTTGTGCTGTTGTCCGATCCGGAACGCACGGTTTTGGAATCCTACGGCGTCTGGCAGGAAAAGAAGATGTGCGGCAAGACCTCCATGGGCATCGTGCGCACCTCTTTTCTGATTGACGAAAACGGCGTGATCGAAAAGGTATATGAAAAAGTAAAGCCCGATACAAACGCCCGTCAGATTTTAGACGACATTAGACAGGCGTAAAGCACCGTATCTTAAGCCGGCCCAAAGGCTGCGGCGCAGGGAGGCGGGCCGATTGCGGCCGGCCGGATAAAATTGAAACCGCTTTGCGCAAAAACGTAAAGCGGTTTCGTTTTTTATATTTGTCGCTATAAGCCGAAGATAGGCGCGCGGCGGATCAAATATTTTCCTCGATAAAATTAAATATGATGTTGTAAAGCGCTTCGCTCCAGAAACTGCCCTCGTGCGGCGCGTCCTTTACGCGCACCAATTGGGCGCGCGCGCCGCAGGCGATCAATTTTTCGTACATGGCCAGGCTTTGCGCATAGGGCACCGCTTCGTCCGCGTCGCCGTGCAGCAGCAAAAATGGAGGATAATCCGCGCCCGGTTGCGCGCGCAAAATCGGGCTCATGCCGCGAAACACCTGCTCAGGGTCGTTTCCGCCGATCAGGCCGCGGGCGATGGCGGCCAGATCGTCGTTGACGGCCGCCTGCACGCCCGCTGTGGACGAGGTAATATACGCCTGCATCAGCGAAGGCAGGTCGGTTGGCCCAAAGCAATCCACGACCAGCTTTACCGCGTCGGATTCGGCGGCATATTCTTCGGTTTTCAGCGTTGGATCGTCCCCGGTTAGCCCTACGAGCAGCGCCGTGTTTCCGCCGGAGGAGGTGCCCCAAATGCCCACGCGGGTTTTGTCGATAAGGTATTGCGCGCTGTTCGCGCGCAGAAAACGTATGGCGCATTTCACGTCCTGCAAATACGCGGGGAAGGGATGGCCGTCGAGACAGTTGCGGTGGGTCAGCGTGGCGACCACATATCCGCGGCGCGCGAGCGCGCACAACTGGGGCAGTTCAAACCCCACGTTGGGAAAGGTCCACGCGCTGCCCTGAACAAATACCACCAGCGGATAGCTGGGCAGCGGCGCGTTTCTGTCCGCCCATGGGCAGATAAGGGTAAGGGCGGTTTGCGCGCCGCCCGCCTGAGAATACGCTATATTGCTGAATACTTCAGCCTGCCCCGTCAGGCGGGGGTTGTTTTCCAAAGTAATTATGTTATCCTGCATGATAAACGCCTCCGTTCCAGTCGCACGTACGCGCGCTATATTCAGTATAACGCATTCCCTTTCTCAACGCAAGCCGCCGGACGCGGGGTATGACGCAACGCTATGTGTTTTTGCCGGTTGCTGATTTTGACAACAGTATAAAGCGCCGGCTGTCCATTTCGGGCAACCGGCGCTTTTACAGGCGTTTTGCGCGGGGCAAAACGGATTAATTTAGATGGAACGCGGCTTCGATATCCTTAACCTCCTCCGGCGTAATGGTTACCACCGGGCCGATATCGCGCGCGGCCAAAATGGCCTTGGCGCTGTAGTCAAGCACCTCCAGGCGGTCAAACGCGTTCAAA
Source organism: uncultured Eubacteriales bacterium (assembly GCA_963929805.1). Classification (GTDB taxonomy): domain Bacteria; phylum Bacillota; class Clostridia; order Christensenellales; family Aristaeellaceae; genus CAWVLE01. The sequence continues at coordinate 17,295 of CAWVLE010000231.1, forward strand.
AGCGAAGTTCCCGACACGATTACGCATTGATTGGCGACGATCAACACGGGCGTGGAGGAGGAGAAGGCGGCCGCCGTGCCGTCCGGGTCCAGCGTACTGGCGGCGTAAGGCAAACGCTTTACGTCGCGCAGCGCGATATAGCTTTCCGGAATCAGGCGCGAGTCAAACGGCTCGTCCGTGCAGGCAAAGGCCATTATGGCGGGCGGATGCGCGATGATGACCGAGCTGATTTCCGGGTGCAGGTCGTAGATCTTCTGGTGCAGCAGCGCGCTGCGGCTGGGCGTCTTGCCCGATTCGCACATGCCCGAACGGATACGTACCAGATCCTGCGGCTCCAGGTATTTGCGGTCCATGCGGTAAGGGGTAATCAGGAAGGAGCCGTCGCTCAGGCGCTGCGAGAAAGTGCCCTGGGTGCTGTTGAACAGGCGCTGGTCATAGGCGCGGTGAATCAGCTGGCACATGTCGCGGCGCGCGGCGCACTCCTCGCTGGAGATAATGGCCGATACGAAGGCGTCCAGCGGCGGATGCGCCTTGGAACTGTCGATGAATATTTCGGCCTGGGTAAGCGAATGGGGCGTGCCCAGCTTATAGGCGTCTATCTCGATGCGGCCGCAAAAGTCCAGCGTTTCAAAGGCCATGAACGCGCGGAACAGATCGGTGGAACCGCACACCACGCCGTGGTTTTCCAGCATCACCGTGTTAAAGCCCTTGGAGAATTCTTCAGAGATATTCAGGCCCAACTGCTCGCTGCCGGGCACGTCGTATTTGGCCATGGATACCTCGCCGCACACAAGCGACGCGTTGGGCACCAGATGGGTGTTGGGAATCTTGCGCGCAAGGCTGAACGCGACCAGCGTGGGCGGATGCGCGTGCAGAATCGCGCCCAGGTCCGGGCGCCGCTTATAAATGTCGCGGTGGAATGGCAATTCCACCGACGGCTTATGGATGCCGATGATTTCGCCCGCAGGCGTTACGCGGATGATGTCGTTGCGGGTCAAAGATCCCTTGTCGATACCCGACGGCGTAATCCATATATCGCCGTTTTCGTCGCGGATGGACAGATTGCCGCCCGACGTGGTGGTCATGCCGTATTGATAGATGCGATCCATAATCATGACCAACTGGTCGGCAGGATGCATGAGGCTGAAATTCATGTCTTGCACCTCCTAATTGCTTGACCTTCTGCCTTGTGGATTACTGCCAAAATTCTACTTTTCGTTCTTACAATCCTGCGCCTAAATAGAAACTCAAACAAATCAGACCCAAATTATAACACGGGTAAAATGGCGCGCCTCATGCGCCGGACGAAGGCTGCGCGCTTTGCGCGCGGATCTGTTTAAGCCGCTTTATCGGGCTGTCCGCGCCGCGCCCAAAATAATCGTGCAGCCGCTTATATTCCGCGTAAAGCAAGCTGTATATTTCGTGGTTGCGCCCATCGGGACGATACACGGATTCCACCGCCCCGCCCATTTCCTGCGCGGCCTGCTCAATGGAGCCATAACCGCCGCGTGCCGGGCCGGCCGCGACAGCGCCAAACATGGCGCTGCCCAGCGCGGAATTTTGCGTGGACCGGGCTACGCGTATTTCACGGCCAAGGACGTCGGCGTACACCTGCATGATAAAAGGATTTTTCCGTGAGATTCCGCCGCACGCGTACAGCCGCCGTATGGCCAGGCCGCTTTGCTCGAAGGTATTAAATATCGTGCGCGTGCCGAAGGCAGTGGCCTCGATAAGCGCGCGATAGATCTCTTCGGGGCGGGTCAGCAGGGTCATGCCCACCAGCATGCCGGTAAGATCGACATCCACCAGCACCGAACGGTTGCCGTTCCACCAGTCCAGCGCGATCAACCCGCTTTGCCCGGCGCGCAGCGCCTGCGCCTTTTGCGTAAGCAGCTGATGCAGGCCGGCGCCGTTTGCGGCCGCCTCACGCGCGTAGGCGGCCGGGACGCAGTTGTCCACAAACCAGCCAAACAAATCGCCCACGCAGCTTTGTCCGGCTTCGTACCCCATCAGGCCCGGAATTAACCCGTCCTCCACCACGCCGCACATGCCGGGCACCGCGCGCTCTTTGTCGCCCAGCATAACGTGGCACGATGAGGTGCCCATAATCATGAGCATATCGCCCGGCTGGGTAAGCCCGGTAGGCGGCATGGATACGTGCGCGTCCACATTGGCCACGGCCACGGCCGTGCCGGGTAAAAGCGTGGTCAACCGCGCGGCGGAACCGGTAATTTCGCCCGCCTTCCAGCCGGCCGGGTATACGTTGCCCCGTATTTTGTGACTGGTAAAGCCGGCCAGGCCCGGATGTACCGCCTGGAAAAACGCGTCCGAGGGGTAACCGTCGCGCTTGTGCCAAAACGCCTTGTAGCCCGCGGCGCAGGCGGCGCGGCATTCGTTGCCGGTCAGCTGGAACACGATCCAGTCCCCGGCTTCTATAAAGCGGTCTGTGGCGGCGTACAGCGCCGCGTCCTCTTCCAGCATCTGCAAAACCTTGGGCAGCATCCATTCCGAGGAGACCCTGCCGCCATAGCGCGCAAGGAAACTTTCGCCCCGCGCGCGGGCCACCTCGGTTATGTGATTGGCCTGTTTTTGCGACGCGTGATGCTTCCACAATTTCGCGTAGGCGTGCGGATTGGAGGCATATTCAGGATAAAAACACAGCGGCGTGCCGGACGCGTCCACGGGAATCAGCGTGCAGGCGGTGCAGTCCACGCCCAGCGCGATAATATCGGCGCGATCCACGCCCGATTGCTCTATGGCGGCGGGAATTATGGCCGATAGGCAGTCGATGTAATCCTGCGGGTGCTGCAACGCCCAGTCCGGGGGCAGCGGCGTGCCGTCGGGCAGTTCGGTATTCATAACCGCGTGCGGATAATCCATTGAGGCGGCGCCCAGCTCGCGTCCGGTTCCAATTTCGGCCACTAACGCGCGCGCCGACAGCGTGCCAAAGTCTATGCCGATTGCGTATTTACTCATCAAGGCATCCTCCAAGATTTATCTTGTTACGGGAACGAACAGATTAGTTCTACGCCGAAAATCAAAAATCCTGCCCGAAAGCAGCGCAATCGGACAGGATTTTAATTTAGACGCGCGGCGCGCTATAGCAGCGCGCCGATCAGCACGCTGGCCGTTACCAGCACGTGGCAGCCAAAATAGGTGGGCATAATCAAAAAGGAAAACCGGTCGTCTCCCGCAAAGTCGCTCTGCGCGATGATCGTGTCGGAAAACAAAATCGATGCGACGCCCAACGCGTAAAGCGCCTTTTCGATCGCCGGGGCGGATAGGCACAGCGCCATGGCCAGCGCCATGATGGAGACCGACGCGTAGGCGCAAATGGCGATGCGCATGGGCATGTCGTTTGCCTGCGGCAGTACGCGCATGGCCAGATATACGCCGTATAGCGCCGCCAGAACGATGGCGGCAATTGCTGCCGGCCAGTTAAAGCTAAAACGCATGGCCGCATACCAGATGTACAGCGCGTGCGCCACGCCGAACCCGCAGATGCCGTACAGATAATAGTTGCGTCCGCTTCGCTGGTGGGCCATAAAATAATCGCCCACGATGGAAACGACCAGCGCCGCGATCAGCGGCAATACGCCGGGCATATGGCCGGACAGCAACAAAAGCAGCGCGCACGAACCGGTTACGCCCAAATTACAGTAATACCTGCGGGAATATGTGCCCCAAACCGCCAAGGCGATTGGAATGACCAACAAAATGACCAGCGCGATATTCATGCGCGCACCTCCTTTGAATCGGGGTAAATCTTTCGTTTAATTTTGCCTGTTTTCCACCAGCATCGTAAGCAGCTTATTGCTGCGGCTAAGGAAATTGACCATGCGGTCGGATTCCAGCGGCTGACGCGCCATTTCGGCCAGATCCAGCACCTGGTTGCATACGAGGCCCAGCGTATCCTCGTCCGCACAGGTCTGTATATAGTTGATAAGCGGGTGCTTCGCGTTGAGCGTAAGCGTGCGCTTTTCGGGCAGGTGCATATCGCGTCCCCACATACGACTCATCTCGGTAAAGCGGCGCGATTGTTCGTCCACGGTGATCATGGCGGGCAAATCGCTGGACTTGAAGCGCTCTAGCTTTACGTCCAACGCGTCGTCGCCCAGCGCCTTGCGGAATTTTTCTTCCAACGCCTTGCGCGATTCCTCGCTTGACTCGCCTTCCTCGGTCAACCCGTCGATGCCCGCGTCTACGCGCTTAAAGGAAATGGCGTCCCCGCCGGCGTGATATTCCAAAAAGCTGATGAAGTTGTTGTCGATCAGGGTGTTGAGCAGCACCACGTCCCGGCCCTCGCCCCGGAACAGTTCGATCATCTGCGCCTGGCGCTTTTCGTCGCTGGCGTAGTACACCGTCTTATTATCGCCGGTAAAGTTGGCGTCCTGGTACTCTTTCAGGGTAAGGTATTTGCCCTCCACCGTTTTAAAGAGTATGACGTCTTTTACCCGCTCATAGAATTTTTCGTCGCGCATACAGCCGTATTTGACGAAGGGATGGATGTCGTCCCAGTATTTTTCGTAGTCTTCGCGGTGGTTGTTAAACTCGCTCACCAGACGGTCGGCTACCTTGCGGGTGATGTAGGCAGACATCTTCTTCACGTAGCCGTCGTTTTGCAGGAAGGAACGCGACACGTTAAGCGGCAGATCCGGGCAGTCGATCGCGCCCTTTAGCAGCATCAAAAATTCCGGTATGACCTCCTTGATATTGTCGGCCACGAACACCTGATTATTGTACAGCTTGATGACGCCCTCGCTGGAGCTGAACTCGTTTTTGATGCGGGGGAAGTAGAGAATGCCCTTCAGGTTAAAGGGATACTCCGCGTTTAAGTGAATCCAGAAAAGCGGCTCGTCAAAATCGTGGAACACCTTGTGGTAGAAATTTTTGTATTCCTCGTCGGTTACGTCGGCGGGGCGCTTCATCCACAGCGGCGTGGTGTCGTTTACCTGCACCGGCTCGTCTTTCTTTTCGCCGGGCTGCGCTGCGGGCGCGGCTTCGTCCTGCGCGGCGTCCTCTTTTTTCTCCGCCTCAGGCGGCTTTACCTCGCTCAGGTAAATCGGTATGGGCATGAACGCGCAGTATTTTTCCAGCGTTGCGCGCAGCGTGTGCATATGCAGGTATTCGTGATCTTCGTCGGTGATGTAAAGCGTTATCGACGAGCCCCGTTCGGTCCGCTGCGAAGGCTCCATTTCATATTCCATGCCGTCCTCGCTGCTCCAGCGCACCGCTTCGGCGCCCGGCTGATAGCTGAGCGTGTCGATAACCACTTTCTTCGATACCATAAAGGCGGAATAAAAGCCCAGGCCAAAATGGCCGATTATGCCGCCCGATTCACCCTCCTCGGGCTTGTACTTTTGCAAAAATTCTTCCGCGCCCGAAAAGGCGACCTGCGCGATGTAGCGCTTTACCTCGTCCGCGGTCATGCCTATGCCGTTGTCGCTGACCGTCAGCGTGCCGGCCGCCTCGTCCGCCACCACGTCGACGCGGTAGTCCTGCCCGGCCTCCGCCTCGCCCTTTTGCGCCAACAGGCGGTATTTGGCGATGGCGTCGCAGCCGTTGGACACAAGCTCGCGCAGGAATATATCTTTATCGGAATACAGCCACCTTTTTATGACCGGCATGATATTTTGCGCATGTATGGAAATATTACCCTTTTCTGCCATGAGACAGCGCCTCCAAGTTTTGTTATTGACAACAATATTCTATTCTAGCGGGAGGAGATTGTCAAGTATAATTTAGCACTCGCTTGTTAAGAGTGCTAACAAGGCGCGGCGCGTGGGCTTACATAAAGCCGGGGCGGTGGCGCATAAGCTGTGGAAACGGGGAAGAGGGAGGGAAACGCGTGCGCATACCGTGGGAACTGGTGCTCAGCTTTGCGTTGGGGCTTGGGCTTTTATATTTAATCGGATGGCTTTTGCTGGTGCCGATGCGCTTTTTGTGGCGGTTGATGGCGGGGGCGCTACTGGGCGCGCTGGCGCTTATGGTGGTGAACCATTTTGGCGCGATGTTTGGG
>CAWVLE010000232.1:0-4435 GCA_963929805.1 uncultured Eubacteriales bacterium
TCACTGTCCAATATGTTTGACAAACCTACAAAACGGCCGTATCCCGCTGCCCGCCGCGATACGCCGCGCCGCCCGGGCCCAGCAGCACCGCGACCAGCGCTACGGCGGCCTTGCACGCTAAAAGCGGCGGCCCGCTCACGCCCGCAGCCCCCAGCAGGTTGTCAAGCGACAGTACGACCAGCGTGCCCAGCAGCGCGCCCTCTACACAGCCCTTTCCGCCCGACAGGCTCGCCCCGCCCAGCGCCGCGGCCGCGACCGCGTCCAGCACCCGGGCGTACCCTGCCGCCGCATAAAGATCCGCGCCGCCCGGCGGCGACGCCAGCCCCGCCAGCGCGGCCGTAAAGCCCGCCAACGCGTACGCGCCGCACCGGACGCAGCCAACGCGCACGCCGCACAGCCTGGCCGCGCGCGCGTCGTCGCCAATCGCGTACATGCGCCGTCCAAACGGCGTAAGCCGCAGCGCCGCGGCGGTTATCGCGGCCATCACGGCCCAGCATAGTATGGGCGCGGCAAGTCCGGCCGCGTCCGAAAGATTCGCAAAAGAGGTTACCCCGCCCTGCGCGCCCTGGTTTAAGATAAGCGTAAGCGGACAAACCAGGCCCGCCATACACAACGTGGCGAAAAGTGGATTTACTTTGCCCGCCGACGCGGCCAGGCCGTTCAGCCCGCCCAGCGCAGCGCCCGCCGCCAACGCGGCTGCCGCCGCCAGCGCCGCCGCTAATCCCGCCGGCCACCCGGCCACGCCGCCGGCAACCGCCGCGGCCAACGCCGCCGACAGCGCCGATACCGCGCCCGCGGACAGGTCGGCTCCGCCCACAATCATGGCGCAGCACATGCCCAGCGCGGCTATGCCCGTGCCCGCGCCCCCGCTCAGCGTATCCAGCCATTTAGCCCCATAACCCGCCAGCCACTGGCCCGGGCTTTCAAATTCAAACCCCAGCGCCAGCGCGTTAAGCGCGGCCGCCGCCAGCAGCGCGAGCGCCGCGGCGCGCAGCGCCCCGCCCCGCTGTTTTGTGTCAAAGCGTCCGTCCACGTTTGCGCCCGTATTCGTCCTCATATTCGTATCTGCCTCCGTTTCGCGCCCCGCCGCGCGCCCCTACGCGCCGCCCGATGATAGCGCCGCTATCTGGCGCCGGTTTAGCCGCGCCCCGGCCAGTTCGCCCTGTATCCTTCCGTGATAAAACACCAGCGCGCGGTCGCACACGCGCTCGATCTCGCGCGCGTCGTCCGAATTCAGCGCGACGGCCACGCCCTGCGCGGCCAGCGCAAAAATCCGCCGGTAAATCGCCTCGCGCGCCGCCGTGTCCGCGCCCCGTGTGGGGTGGTTTAGCAGCACGATACCGGGCCGCGCGCAAAGCGTTCCGGCCAGCGCCAGTTTTTGCCTGGCGCCCCCGCTTAAGGTAGCGCACAACGCCCGCGCCTGCAAAGGTTCGGCGTCCAATTCGCGCGCCTGTTCCATAAACCGGCTTTTCCGCAATCCGGGCCGGATAACGCCCAGCCGGGTAAACGCGTTAAGCGCGCGCAGCGTGCCCGCGTCCAAAATGCTCAGCCCGCCCAGCGCGCAGGCGGCATCCGCGTAACCCAGGCCCAGCCGGACGGCCTGCGCGCACGAGCGCGGCGCGACCGGGCTTTGATCCACGTACAGTTCGCCCGCGTAGCCGGGCGCGCCTGCGAACAGGGTTTGAAACAGCGCGTCCCTTCCGCCGCCGGCCAGGCCCGTAAACCCGACGATCTCCCCGGCGCGGATTTCAAAGGAAACGTCGCTGAACGCGCCCGCCAGCGTCAGCCCTTCGGCGCGCAGGCGCACCCGCCCGATCTTCGGCGCGCGCCGCGTCCAGCCCATCCCGTCCGCCTCGCGCCCGGTCATATAATTTTCCAGCTGCTCCTCGCCGGCCTGATCCGCCGTGCCCGCGAACGCGACGGCCCCGTCGCGCAGCACGGTAAAGCGTCCGGCCACCTGGCGCGCGCGCGCGGCGTCCGTGCAGGCAAAGGCCACGCCCACGCCGCGCGCCCTGAGCGAGCGCATCGTTTCGAACACGCGCGCAAGTTCCACGCCGCCCAGCGGGGCGTCCACCCCGTCCAGCAGCAGGTAATCCGGCTGCGCAAGCAGCGCGCGCGCAATTTTTACAATCTGTTTATGTCCGTCGTCCAGTTCGCACACCCTGGCGCGCGGATCGACGCGCACCCCCATCTCCTCAAAAGCCGCCCGCGCCCGGGCGAGCATGCCCCGCCTGTCCAGGATGCCGAACCGATTGGCCTCGCATCCCAAAAACAGGTTTTCGCACACGGTCATCCGCCCGATCAGGCTGTTTTCCCGGCCGACCAGCGCTATGCCCGCCCGGCGCGCCTGGGATGGGCCGTTAAAGCGCGCCTGTTTCCCTTCCAGCGCCAATTCGCCCGCGTCGGGCCGGATCCTTCCGCCCAATATGTTTAGCAGCGTGGATTTGCCCGCGCCGCTTTCGCCCAGCAGCGCGTGGATTTCGCCCCTTTCCAGGCAAAAATCCGCCCCGCTAAGCGCGGCGCAGCCGCCGTAAAATTTGCTTGCCGCGTGTATTGTCAGCGCCATTTGCACACATCCATCGCTAAAAATCTCGCCCGCGCGGGCGTGAAACGGGACCGCCGGGCCGCCGTTTTCATTATATCCAAAAATTAACCGTATGACAACAGGCGAAACCTGAAAAACGTACGCGTCCGCCCCTGCGCGCCGTTTACGCCCGTTTTTAAAGCCCGCTTTGCAAAATATAACATTTTCTACCAGAAAAAACAAATCTCGCGCCCACATTTTTGAATTGACAATTTGACGGCCATGCACTAAAATGAAAAAGTCAAAATGCAGTTATGCATTTTGGAAATTTCAATATTGCTCCACAAAGTGCAGGTAAGGGGGATAAAACATGTCTTATGTGAAGGAAGTGCTGGACAACCTTATTCAAAAAAATCCCGGTGAAGCCGAATTTCACCAGGCGGCCACCGAAGTGCTGACCTCGCTGGAACCGGTGGTAGAGCAAAACGCCGCCTATGAGAAAAACGGCATCCTGGAGCGCATTACCGAGCCCGACCGCGCCGTGCTGTTCCGCGTGCCGTGGGTAGACGATCAGGGCAAAGTTCGCGTAAACAAAGGTTATCGCGTGCAGTTCAACAACGCCATCGGCCCGTACAAGGGCGGCCTTCGCCTGCACCCCTCGGTCAATCTGGGCATCATCAAATTCCTGGGCTTTGAGCAGATATTTAAAAACTCGCTCACCGGGCTGCCCATCGGCGGCGGCAAGGGCGGCAGCGATTTCGACCCCAAGGGCAAATCCGACCGCGAGGTCATGGCCTTCTGCCAGAGCTTTATGACCGAGCTTTACAAATATATCGGCAAGGATACCGACGTTCCGGCCGGCGACATCGGCGTGGGCGCGCGCGAAATCGGCTTTTTGTACGGGCAGTACAAGCGCATCACCGGCCTGTACGAGGGCGTGTTGACCGGCAAGGGGCTTACCTACGGCGGCTCGCTGGCCCGTAAGGAAGCGACCGGCTACGGCCTGGTGTACTTCATGGAGGCCATGCTGGGCGCGCACGGCAAGACGCTGTCCGGAAAGACCGTCGTGGTGTCCGGCTCGGGCAACGTGGCCATTTACGCCTGCGAAAAGGCCACCCAGCTGGGCGCCAAGGTCGTGGCCATGTGCGATTCGACCGGCTGGATTTACGACGCCGAGGGTATTGACCTTGACGCCGTCAAGCAGATCAAGGAAGTGGAGCGCAAGCGCCTGCGCGAATACGTATCCTACCGGCCCAAGGCCGAATATCATGAGGACGGCGTGATCTGGGATGTGCCCTGCGACGTCGCGCTGCCCTGCGCCACCCAGAACGAGCTTCACCTGAAAGACGCGCAGACGCTGATTAAAAACGGCGTTATCGCGGTGGGCGAAGGCGCCAACATGCCCACCACGCCCGACGCGGCCCACGCGTTCCTGAAAGCCGGCGTGCTCTTCGCCCCCGGCAAGGCGGCCAACGCGGGCGGCGTGGCTACCTCCGCGCTGGAAATGACCCAGAACAGCATGCGCCTTAGCTGGACCTTCGACGAGGTCGATCAAAAGCTTAAGCAGATCATGATCGGCATCTACAACCAGGCCGACGCGGCCGCGACCCGCTACGGCTACAAGGACAACTACATCGTAGGCGCCAACATCGCCGGCTTTACCAAGGTGGCCGACGCCATGCTCGCCCACGGCGTAGTGTAAGGCGCCGCTTTCCCAAAGCGTATTTTCTGTTACTGATTTTCAGGGCCTTCCTCCCCAGGGGAAGGCCCTGAAAATATCCGCAAAGGCCCCGTCTGACGCAAAGCGCGTCCAAAGGGAATTTACCTGTTGAAAAACTAATGGCGTTAGTTTATAATTACTAACGTCATGTATTTTTATACCGGGGAAGGATCCTATGGCGCGAAAGGGGA
>CAWVLE010000233.1:0-2785 GCA_963929805.1 uncultured Eubacteriales bacterium
GGAAGGTCGCGCGTAACTTCGTAAGCCATCAGCATGGAAATCTCTTCCAACAGTTCCCTGAAATCCTTGCTGCCGGTATTTTTATCCCTCATCAGGGACAGCTTGTGTTGAATCAGCGGATGGTCGATGACAATCAGCTTGCTCATTCGTATCCTCCTTACAGACCAACGCTTGTAAAACGTAGGCCGCATTATACTTATTTTATTATACCCTGCCAATTCCAAAAAATCAATTCAAATGTTAATATTGTTTATAGATTCACAGTTTTTTCAGGCTTTTCCATTTTTCTGTGAAGAAATTACAAAAATTACCGCCCTATAGGTTTGACTATATGGCGGTAATGCTAAAATATTTATAAAAAAGCCTTTCTTAATTGCATTCAGTCCAGCGCGGAAGTGGACAGCGCGCGCGAAGCGTTGATGATGGCGATTACCGACACGCCCACATCGGCAAACACGGCCGCCCACATATTGGCCGCGCCCAGCGCGCCCAGCGCCAGCACGGCCGCCTTTACGCTCAACGCGAACACGACGTTTTGCCGCACGATGCGCAGCGTTCGCCGCGCGATGTTGATGGCCAGGGCGATCGAGCGCGGGTTATCGTCCATCAGCACTACGTCGGCCGCCTCGATGGCCGCGTCGGCGCCCAACGCGCCCATGGCCACGCCGATATCCGCGCGCGCCAGCACCGGCGCGTCGTTAATTCCGTCGCCCACGAACATCACTTTGCCTCGGGGCGACTTTTCCTTCATCAGCGCTTCAAGCTTTTCCACCTTGCCGGTGGGCAAAAGCGCGCTGTACACCACGTCCAGTTTCAGCAGCCCGGCCACATATTCGCCCACCGCGCGGTTATCGCCGGTAAGCATGACCGTCTTTTTCACCCCGGCCCGGCGCAATTGCTCGATCGCCTGCGCGGCCTCGCTCTTTAGTTCGTCGGTAATGAGAATGTGCCCCGCGTATATCCCTTCCACGGCCACGTGTACGTTGGTGCCGGGCGTATGGCATTCGTGGCAGGCCGCGCCCACCGACTCGATCAGGCGCGCGTTGCCGCAGGCGACGCGCTTGCCGTCCACGCGCGCGAGCACGCCCTCGCCGGCGCGCTCCTCTACCTCGCTCACCCGGGTATGGTCAATATCGCGATTGTACGCTTCGCGCAGCGACGCGGCGATCGGGTGAGAAGAATAGCATTCGGCCAGCGCCGCGATTTCCAGCAGCCGGTCGCGCCCGATATTCCCCGCCGGTTCGGGATGGACCTTTGTAACGGCAAAATTCCCCTTGGTCAGCGTACCCGTCTTGTCCATAACCACAATTTCGGTATTGGCCAGGGTCTCCATATAGTTTCCGCCCTTTATCAGTATGCCGCGCCGGCTCGCGCCGCCAATGCCGCCGAAAAAGCTGAGCGGCACCGAAATGACCAGCGCGCACGGGCAGGAAATGACCAAAAAGGTCAGCGCCCGTTCTATCCATGTAATAAAACTACGGTCGGTTAACAGGGGCGGAAAGACGGCGAGCAGCACCGCCGCGCCCACCACCAGCGGCGTGTATACGCGCGCAAAACCGGTAATGAACTGCTCTGATTTTGCCTTGCGGTCCGAAGCGCTTTCCACAAGCTCCAGTATTTTGCTCACGGTGGATTCGCCAAAGGGTTTTGATACCCGCACCCGTAAAAGCCCGCCGCCGTTTAAACAGCCGCTGATCACCTCGTCGCCCACCCGCGCGTCGCGCGGCGCGGATTCGCCGGTAAGCGCCGTCGTATCCAGCGCCGTATGTCCCTCGACGATTACGCCGTCCAGCGGCACGCGCTCGCCAGGCCGGATAACGATAATATCGCCCGCACAGACTTCGGTCGGATCTACTGTAGCGACCTCGCCGTTTCGCTCTACATTTGCGTAATCCGGTCTGATTTTCATAAGTTCGCCAATGGACTTACGCGAACGGTTGACCGCGTAGCCCTGAAACAGTTCACCCACCTGATAAAACAGCATGACCGCCACAGCCTCCGGACTATCTCCAATCGCAAAGGCGCCCAACGTAGCCACGCACATGAGGAAGTTTTCGTCAAATACCTGCCCCGCCAGGATGTTGCGCCCGGCGCGCAGCAGCACATCCGCGCCAATTACCAGGTATGGCGCCAGGTAAACCGCCAACACCGCCGCCCAATGCGCGCCCGTGAGCAGCGTGCGCTCCGCCACAACCGCAAATATCAGCAACGCAAATCCCACGCAAATACGAACCAGGGTCTTTTTTTGTTTGGATGTCACACCACTCACGCTCCACATCTAAACAGACTGTGTTTTGCTTACATCTGCTTTACCGCACGATAATACTGGTATCCGGTTCAATGCGCTTGCAGGCCTTGACCGCTTTTTTAAGTATCTCGTCAAAAGCGCTTTCGTCGGCTTCCAGCGTCATGCGCTGGGTCATAAAACTGATGCTTACCTGCCGCACGCCGTCGATGTTTCGTATCGCGTTTTCCATTTTTGCGGCGCAGTTTGCGCAATCCAGGTTTTCCATTGCAAATACCTTTTTCACCGTTTTCCCCTCCCCTATTCCTCTATGTGTTCCATGCCCTGCGCGATAATGGTGTGCACATGGTCGTCGGACAGCGAATACATTACGCTTTTGCCCTCGCGGCGAAACTTTACCAATTGGCTTTGCTTAAGCACGCGCAGCTGGTGCGATATGGCCGATTGCGTCATGCCCAAAATGGCGGCGATGTCGCATACGCACATTTCCGACTCCAGCAGCACATACAGAATCTTTATTCGGGTGGAATCGCCAAACAC
>CAWVLE010000234.1:0-16320 GCA_963929805.1 uncultured Eubacteriales bacterium
GCCTTGATGTCGTCCATGGTCAGGCCATAGCCGAACAGGTGCAAAAGCGAATACATCAGCATGGAGCCGTGACCGGAGGAAAGCACAAAGCGGTCGCGATTGGGCCACTTGGGGTCCTGGGGGTTGTGCTTCATCTGCTTGGCCCACAGCGCGTAGGCCATGGCGGCCGCGCCCATCGGCATGCCCGGGTGGCCGGACTTGGCCTTTTGCACGGCCTCGGCGGAAAGAATACGGATTGCGTTTACAACCAACTGATCGTTCTTGGCCATGAATATCTCTCCTTAAACCATAAAGTATACCGGAAATATTATATCATCTTTACGGCGCGTTTGCATAGTCAATTCGCGCCCGGCCGGCCCGGCGAATGTTAAAATTGCGTCCCGCGCCTCAGGCCATGGATTCAAGCGCCGCGCTAAGCGGCGTAAGGTCCAGCTCGGGCCGGCCGCGGAGCAGCTCGTACAGCTCGCTCAGCATCCGCTTCACGCCGCCGGGCACGTCGCTTTCGGCGTTTAGGGGCATGACCGGGTCGTGTACCGACAGGCGCAGCTGGAACCAGGCGTTTTCCACGCCGCCGTCCAGATCAAAGCTGATGCGCACGCCCTCGCGGTTGTCGCGCGCCAGGTGCCAGGCGCTGTTGCTTAGCGTATTGGAAAGTATGGCCTCGATTACGCTTTGCGCCGAGGCGCGCGCGTCGCCCAACAGGTTCATGCGGATTTCCACCGATTCGACCGGCTCCATCAGTTCGTCAATTAAGGAACTGAGCGTGAGCCCGTCGCGCTTGCGCTTAACCGCCTCGCACAGCAAAAGCGTTACCAGATACATGCCGTCGTCTATAAAGTGGTTTTCGCGCAGCGCCGCGTGGCCGCTGGTCTCCATGGCGAGCGGGCAGTTGATGCCCTCCTCGTTCAGGCGCACGGCCTCGCTTATCACGTTGCGGCTGCCGCGCTTAAACCGGTAATGGGTGCCGCCCCATTCGGTGATAAAGCGGTTAAGCCCGGAGGAGGTGACCGAGTCGGTCACGATGGTGGCGCCCGGCTCGTCCTCGAGCAGTATGGCCGAGGCCAGCGCGATTAACCGGTTGCGCGCGATGGGGCGGCCGTTCTGGTCCACGATGGCGGCGCGGTCGCAGTCGGCGTCGAATATCACGCCCAGGTCGGCCTCGTTTTCCAGCACCGCGCGCGATATGGCCTCCAGCGCGTCGGGCGACTGGGGGTCGGGCGCGTGGGCCTGGAAGCGGCCGTCGGGGTTTAAGTTGATGCTGCCGGTTACGTCCGCGCCCAGTTCGCTGAGCAAGCCGGCGTAAAAGCCGCCCGCGCCTCCGCCCGCGTCCACCACTACGTAAAGCCCCAGCAGCGGGCAGCGCGCGTCGGTTTCCAGCCACTGGCCCACCATGTCCACCAGCGAGGCGCGGTACATTTCCAGCGCGTCCAGCCGGGTCACCAGCCGCTGGGGCGGCGTGACCTGCTGGGCCATAAGCAGTATTTCGTCCACATCCTCGCCGGTCAGCGCGCCGTCGCGGGTAAAAAACTTAAACCCGTTCATGTACCACGCCTGGTGGCTGCCGGTCACCATCACCGCGGCGTCGGCGTGGGCGTCCGGGTTGGTTGTGGTCAGCACCAGCGCGGGCGTGGTGCATAGCGCGCAGTCGTACACGTCCGAGTCGGCGCAGGTAAGGCCCTTAATCAGCGCCTGGCTGAGCGGCTCGCCGCTTTGCCGCGAATCGTGGCCCACGGCTATGGTCAGCTTGTCGGGCGTGGTGTCCAGCCGTTTGCCCAGCCACAGCGCGAACGCGTAGCCCAGGCGCTCGGCCAGCGTTTCGTTAAGCGTTACCTGCCGCCCTTCGGCGGCGGCCGCGCAGCCGCGTATGTAGGTTCCGCTTCTTAGCGGCAACCAGTTATTACCCATAAAAACCTCCTTGTCGGAATGCCTAAAAAACAAAAGGGCGTCAGGGGAAGAAAAACGCCCGCAAAGCCGTGCCGGCGCGCCCTGAACGCAAAAGCGCGCCGCGCGCCCGCCGCCCGAACCGCCGCCTCAGGCGGGCGGATCCGCCAGGGGCGTAAGCGAATTGATGTAGCGGTAAAGCGGCGCCAGCGCGCGGTAGCCCTCCAGCAGCCTGTCCGCCAGGCGGCCGGATTTGATCAGTTCAAAATCGCGTATCTCCTGTTCCAGATAAAACCCGCGCAGCTTATACCAGGGCAAAAGCGCGCCGCGCACGCGCTCGGGCACGCGCATGCGCTTTATCTCGTCGCCGTGCAGCGTAAAATCGCGCTCAGCGGCGCGCGTCAGGGCCATAACGCGCTCGGGCTCGGCCAATATGGCGCAGCGCAGCGCGTTCATCAGCGGCATGTTCCTGTCGTAAAACCCCGCGCCAAAGCTGGCCCCTTCGCCGGACAGGTCAAAGTACATGCCCATGGCGCTTTTGCGGTCCTCGCCCGGGCGGCGAAAGGCCAGAAACAGATAATCGCGGTAGGGCGATTTATCGCGCGAAAAGCGGGTGTCGCGGTTGGGCCGGCACACCACGCGCGTGGGCCGCGCGTCTACCTCCGGATCGATTTCGCGCACGGCGGGTTCCAGCCGCCCGGCCAGCGCGCGGGCGGGCTCGCGCACCGCGCGGACGTACCAGTCGTGGTTGGCCTGAAAAAAATCGCGGTTGTTGTTAAAACGGATGGCCATGAAAAATTCAAAGGTTTCGTCGGTAAAACCGCTAAACATCTTTTTCTCCTTTTTGCGGCCCGGCCGCCGCGGAAGGCGTAACCTTGCGGTACACGCCGGTGTCCTGATCCACGCGCGTGGGTTGCTGCGGCGCGGGCGGCGTCTGCCGGGGCGCGCGCACCCGGCGCAGCCGCGCCATCTGGCGCTTTTTCTGGCGCTGCTTTTTTTTGTGGCGGCTAAGCGCGCCGATCACGCCCACCGCGATCAGCGCGGCCAGCACGAAAATGATGCCCAGCATCATGCGCGCGAACATCGCGTTGCCGTCTTCTATGCGGTATGGGGTATCCTCAATGCCTAACAGCGCGGTGGGCGTGGGCAGTTGTTCTACGTCCGCCGCGCCGGGAACGGCCCCCACCGACACCGGCACCGGGTTGGAAAGCACGGTCAGCTCGCCGCCCTGCGTGTCGGTCAGCTCGGCGGTAAATATAAATGTGGTGTCTCCGCTGATGTAGTAGCTCTGGTTTACCAGCGTGTCGCCCGGCGCGGCCACGGCCAGGGTCTTTATCTCGCCGTGGGTCTGTTCGGACAACTGCACGCCCCGTATATCCAATTCGCCCAGATTGCTTACGCGTATGGTAAAATTCACCTGGCCGGGCGCGGCCAGCGCGGTTTCGTCGGGCGTGGCCTCCAGCAGCAGCTGTATGGAATCCACCACCGGCGTAACCGCCACGGTGAGCATGTTGGAGCCCGAATTGATCTGCTTGCCGCCCGTGCTTTCGCCGCTGACGCTGAACATAAAGGTGGTCGTGGTCTTCATGTTGACCGTCTTGACGAACACGTATTCCTGGCCCGGCAGCAGCTCGCCCGGCACGCTGCCCATGTTGCCCAGCGCCTGGTCGGATATCTCCAGCCGGTCGTAGGTTACGTCGCCCCGGTTGACCAGCTTAAGCCTAAGCGTAACCACCTCGCCGGGCGATACCGCGCTTTTATCGGCCTCCAGTATCAGTTCCAGGTATTCGTCGGCCAGGAAAATATCCAGCGAGTCCAGCTTTTGGGAAACCCTTCGGGGCGCGTCCGGATACGAATAGCTCGCTTCCGGCGCGCTCTGGCAGTTATCCTCCACGGTCAGGTTGAGCGTAAAGGCGTGCTTTTTGCCCGGCTCCAGCCGCTCCACCTCGCCGATCTCGCCGTACAGCGCGTCCTTTACGCGTATGCCGGTCAACGCCACGTTGCCCGTGTTGCGCAGCCGGTAGGTGATGGATACCTCTTCGCCCTTTTGCACATAGGTCGAGGAAACCGAACGGGTAAATTCCAGCTCGGGCTGGGCCTCCAGCTTTTCTATGGGGGCCAGCACGCTCAGCTCGCGGGGCGTTTCCGACGCGGAGCCCTTGCCCAGCGTGTATTTAATTACGTATTCCACGCCGCCGTCTTCCAGCTGGCGCTTTGTGGGGGTAACCGTCTCGGAAAACACGTAGGAAGACTGGCCGCTGCCCGAAAGCGTGCCCACCTCGCACAGCACCGTGCCGTCCGGGCGCGTTACGCGTATGTCGTCTATGGCCTCGGTCGCGCTGTTGACCAGCGTAAGATACACGCCGGCCTCCTGCCGCGCCGCCATGCCCGGCGGCGATACCGACGCGCTGACCGAAAGCGTATCGCGCAGATCGGCCTCGCCCTCGCACAGCGCCGCCGAAACGGCCGCGACGGCCGCCAGCATAAACACGCAGACAATCGCGCCCGCAAGGCGCGGCCTTAATACCTTCGCCAAGTTTTTCCTCCCGTATCGGGCCGCCCGCGCGGGCCGGCCCTTTGCCAATCGGTATATCCATACGCGGCCGCGCGTTTCTATCCGCCCGGCCGCGCCTGCCTGTGTACGCGGCTTTACTTGCGCCGTTCATATCGCGCCCGCCGCGCGGCGGGAAACGATGGAAAGGGGGCATGGGTTATACGCCCATACCCGATCAATTTTATATTCTATTGCATCGGCGCGCATGTGTCAAGAAAAGCGCCCGCCCGGCGCATTTTGTTGCAAAACCATTGCAAAAATGTTGCGTAGCGGGCGGGCGCGGGAAAAGCGGGCCGGGTTATTCGCTGGAGCGGATGGCGGCCAGGGAGCTAAGGCGCATGGCGCGCTGGGCGGGATAAAAGCCCGACGCGATGGAGATGAGCACCACAAAGCCCCAGGTGCCCAGCGCCAGGGAAGTGGGAATGATGGAGGTGGAGCTGCCGTCGCCCGAGAACAGCGAACTGGAGGACATGACCGACTCCACAATTTTTTGCAGCCATTCCACGTTGTTAAGCGCGTAGCTTAGCGAGTAGCTGGCGATGAGGCCCAGCGCGCCGCCGAACAGGCCGATAAAGGCGGCCTCGCTTAAAAACATCAGCCGAATGTTGCTCATGCGGCAGCCGAGCACCTTCATCACGCCGATTTCTCGCGTGCGCTCGTAGATGGACATCATCATGGTATTGGCGATGGACAGCGCCGCCACCATCATGGAGATGGCGCCGATGAAGCCCAAAAAGGTCTGCATGGTCTGGATCTGCTTTTTAAACTGATCCACCATATCCATGGGGCTGTAGCACTGCACGCCCATTTCGTTCAGCTCGCGCACGACGCTGCTCACGTCGTCCACAGAATCGGCCAACACGTACACGTTGTCGTAGCTTTCGATGGGCTCCATGCCCAGCTCCTTAAGCGTATCCTTATTTTCGCGGTAAAAGCGCTTATACCAGTTAAGGTTGACGATGGCGCCGTAGGCAAAGGTCCAGTCGTTCATGTCGGCTTCAAGCGTGCCCACCATTTTGGCCTTGAATTCCTCGGTGCGCTCAATGGGGTCCTCGTTTACGCCGTCCTCGTCGTATTCCTCCCAGCGCATGGTCAAATCGTAATTGGTGTTCAGCCAGTTGATCTTGGGCAGGGGCAATTCCTCGCCGTTCATCATGTATTCGTAAATATCCACATATTCGGTTTCCTTTTTGGGGTCGCGAAAATCCATCATGGAAACCTCGCTCATGATAAATTCCATGCGGTCGGTGCGGTTGGTAAAGCCCGTGCCGGTTTTCAGGTTCATCAGCTTGGCGAAATCCTCGGGATAGACGGCGTTTAGCATGATGCTGTTTTGGTATTTGCCGGTGGAGAGGATAAACTCCACGTTTCCGTATATGCTGACCACGGGCGTGACCGCGCTTACGCCCTGTATGCGGCGTATGCGGTTTAGCACGCTGTCGGTTATTTTGGTAATGCGCTGGCCGCTGACGCTGTCGCTGCTGGAGGAATAACTGTAAAACGGGTATACCGTAATCTGGCGCAGGTTGGTATATTCCTCCAGCGCTTTCATCTGTGTGGCCTCCGCGCCGTAGCCCAGCGAAATGGTGACCACGATGGCGGTGGTGCCGATCACCACGCCCAGCATGGTCAGCCCGGAGCGCAGCTTGCGCTGCATCAGGCTGCTCAGCGCGGTGGAAAGAATATCAATCCATCTCATCGTCTTCCATGGCCCTTCTGCGGCGCCGGCGCGCGCCCACGCTCAGCGATACGATAAGTAGCATTACAATCATACCCACGCCCGCGTACAGCCACCAGGGCAGCCGGCTCATGATGGTCAGCGCGTCCAGCTCGGTCTGGACCGGCTCCACCGGTTCGTACATGGACGGGTCGTCCCACATGGAATCGTCGTAGCTCATCTGGGCCATCGCGGTCATGGAAAATTCGCGCCGCTCGGTGGTCTTGTCGCCGTCCTCGTTTTCGTACGTCAACTCCACCGCCGCGTTGTACGTGCCCTCCTGCAGGGGCGTGGCTTCCAGTTCCACCGTCTTGGAGGTGCCCGGCTCCATATTGCCGCCGTAAAAACTGGCGCCGGGCAGCAGATTTTCGTCGTCGCACACGATGCGCGCGGTCACGTTGTACAGGGTGGTACGGCCCATATTGAACACGCCCATGGAAACCTCGTAGGATTCGTCCACGTAATTTTCCGACGTGGTGGGCAGCGTCAGCTCGTCCAGCTGCACGCGCTGCACCTGCTTAACCTTGATGACCACGGTCTGCGTGGCGGTCAGCGCGTTCATCTTTTTGTCCTCAAATTCTACCGAAACGTCTACCTTGACCAGCTCGTCGGACAGGTCGCTCTGGCTCTTCACCCTGACGCGCTGGGTATAGGTCTCGCCCGCGCCGATCTTGTCGATATACACCGTGCTGGAACCGCTTACCGGCAAAATCGCGTCCTCGCCCGAGGAATAGGTCAATTTCAGGTTTTGCAGATACAGCGATTCGGAAGTGTTGCGCAAATCCATCACGATGTCAAATTCGTCGCCCGCGGTGGGCTCGGCCGGTTCGGTATGCACGTTTTCCACGATCAGGCGGGCCTGGGGCAGCACCTTTTCCGAGGTGGAGCCGCCGCCGCCGTATCCGCCGCCGCCCGTGGAGGCCGGCTTTTTAACCGTCACCGGCACCACCAGCAAAAGCGTGTCGGGATTGCCGTTGTCCGCGCAAAAGGTGTCCAGCCCGCCGGCTTCTATGGCCAGATGCCAGTTTCCGGTTTCCGCGCCGCTTTTCACCTTTAGGTCGGTAAAGGAAAATACCGATCCGCCCGCCTCGTTGGTGGACAGGCGCCGGGTCTGGGGCGCGCCCTTGCTAAAGAGCGCTTTATTTTTTTTACTGCGAATCTGGCGCGAGCGCAGCGAAAGGCTGCCAAGCTCCTCCATCGCGGCGTTTATCACCTGCGCGTCCTGGTCGTTTAGCGCGCTGCCGTCGCTTTCGCCCATGTACATGCGCAGAATTTCTTCGTATATATCGATGTGGCGGTAGGTGTTGCGGTTTTGGTAATCGCTGTTATAGTTCTGATACAGCACCAGCGTGTAGATCACTTCGGCCGCCTCGATATCCACGCTGACCGAATCGCCCCTTACAAAGGTGCGCGTAATGGGGGTGCGCAGCGCGATTTGCAGCGTGCCGGACGCCGGCTCGGGCGTCTTATCCGGCTGGGGCGTCTTGCCGGGCTCGGGCGTGCCTTCCGGCTGGGGCGTCTTATCCGGCTCGGGCGTCTTATCCGGCTGGGGCGTAGGGGTTGGGTCGGGCTGCGTCGGAGGCTCCTCCTCCGGCTCCCCGGCGCTTTCAAACGCGCTGGGCGCGTCCAGGGAAAAGTCCTCCGGCAATTCGGCCAGGGAGGGCGCGCACAGGCAGGTCGCAAGCAGCAAAATCGCCGCCAACGCGGGCAGCAGGCGTTTGACATTCATCGAAGGGAACCTCCTTATATTGATAGGGAAACCAAAAAGGGCGCGTTAAGAAACGGAGGCCTTTTCCGCGGCCTGCTGTTCTTCTTCCTCCCGCCTCAGCTCGTCCTCGCTTATCTCCACCACGGTGCCGTCGCTGAGCGTCCTGACCAGCGCGACCTCGGCGGGGTGCTGGTTTACCTCGTTTTTTATCACGCGGCCGTCCAGCAGCTGAATTACCCGGTCGGCGTACTGGGCCATATCCGGGTCGTGGGTTACCATAATCAGCGTGGTGTTGCGCTCGCGGCAAATGGCGCGTATCAGGCGCAGAATTTCGCGCGAGGTCTTCAAATCCAGGTTGCCGGTCGGCTCGTCTGCGAAAAGGATTTTGGGCTTGGTCACCAGCGCGCGCGCGATGCCCACGCGCTGCTGCTGGCCGCCCGACATCTGGGTGGGCGTATGCATAATGTGGGAAGAAAGGCCCACGGCCATCAGCATTTTGCGCGCCTGGCGCGTGCGGCTTGCGCGCGGCACGCCCTTGTACATCAGCGGCATGGCCACGTTGTCCAGCGCGGTGCTGGTGGCGAACAGGTTAAACGACTGAAACACAAAGCCCACGTTTTTCAGCCTGAAATCCACCAGCCGGCTTTCGTTCATCCGGTCGATCTGCTTGCCCGCGATGCGTATGGCGCCGCGCGTGGGCTTTTCCAGCCCGGCCAGCATGTTAAGCAGCGTGCTCTTACCCGAGCCGGAACGCCCGATGATGCAGGCAAATTCGCCCGGAAAAATTTCGATCGACACGTCGTCCAGCGCGCGCAACTTGGTCGTGCCCACGACATACACTTTATTTACGTTTCTGGTCGCGATAATCGGTTCCGGCGCCTGGGCTTCGGACAACGCGCACACCTTCTTTCCATGCGGCCCCGCGTGCCGGGCCCGCGAAAATAATCCAAGCGGTTACGCTGTCTATTGTACCACAAACGGGCCGCAATGCAAACAGGCAAAACCTTGCGCAACTTGGACGGCCACGACCATGAAATGGTTGCACGCGCGTAAAATTTTTACGGCGAAAGACGCATAGCGCGCCCGGCGCGCGCGCACAATAAGCGGGCGACCGCCGTAATATCCAAATATTAAATTAATGGGAATTGAGGGAAAAGAAAATGTCCATGATGGAATGCGCGCACTGTCACCGCCCCTGCGACGCGCGCTCGATGCGCGGCTGCCCCGGCTGCGGCGGCATGGTGTGCGAGCAATGCGCGCTTGCCGGCGAGGAATGCCCGGGCGAAGAAGAATGATTTTTAAGGTTAAACAATAAAAACGGGGGAAGAGGGGGATGCCGCGCGAAGCGCTCCCCCTTTTCTTCGTTTCCCCCTCCTTTGGCCCCCCTTTCCCCCCTTGGGGGCCGTCACCGAAGCGCCGCCGTTTTTTTCTTGGCTCCCCCTGGGGGGGGAGCTGGCGAGCGGAGCGAGACTGAGAGGGGGCCCTGGGTGGGTAACTTATTGGGTAGCAGGCAACGTTTTAGGGGGAACCCCCTCTCCGGCCCGGCTTACGCCGGTCCACCTCCCCCTCGGGGGAGGCAAGAAAGAAAGGATGGTTTCGGACGACGCCACCTCCCCCTTTTCCGCCCGTCGCCCCGCCGTTGGCGGCGCGCCCGGCCCTATTTGACGGCCCCGGCCGTCATGCCCTTAATAAAATACTTTGACATGAAAAGGTAAAGCGCCAGCATGGGCACAATCGCGATGGACAGGCCGGTAAAGAGCATATCCCACCGGGTGGCGTGCTGGCCGATAAAGCCGGACAGGCCCACGGGCAGGGTTTTAAAAGCTTCGGACTGAATAAACACCAGCGGGAAAAAGAAGTCGTTCCAGATGGGCACGGCGTTATAAATGGTAGCCAACGCAATGGAAGGCGCCGCTACGGGCATAACGATCTGGGTCAGGATGCGCAGATCGCTGCACCCGTCGATGCGGGCGGCCTGTTCCAGCGCGGCGGGTATGGTCTTCATAAAGCCGGAAAGGATGAACACGGTGGAGGGCAGCCCCATGGCGGTAAAGATGAGGATTACCGCAAGCGGGGTGTCCATCAGGCGCATGCCCTTGACGATCTGAAACAGCGGGATCACCGCCGCCTTCAACGGCAGCATGATGCCGCTTAGAAACAGCATGTACAAAAGCGCGCTGCCCCGAAACCGGTACCGGGTAATGCCAAACGCGGCCATAGAACCGAACGCCACCACAAATACCATGGCCGCGCCCGTAAACAACAGGCTGTTGAGAAAATACCGGCCAAAGCCCTTGTCGATCCAGACGGAGGCGTAATTTTCAAACGAAAACGAGCTGGGCAGGGAAAAGGGGTCGAGCATAATTTCGCGGGTGGTTTTAAAAGAGGATATTATCATGTTAAACAGGGGATAGACGATGATAAGCACATACAAAACCATCGCAAGCTGCACAAGCGCGATAAACGCCTTTTTCCCGGGCCCCGCGTGGCGAAAGCGCATGCCGGTGTTCACAGTTCCACCTCCCTGGATCTGGTAAAGCATATGGAAAGAAGCGAAATGGCGAAGGTCATAAGGTAGATGACCACGGCGATCGCCGAGCCCACGCCGATTTCCGGCGCGCCCGAGTCCACCGAGCCGAACGCCGTGCGGTAAAACAGCGTGCCGATGGTGTCGGTGGCATAGTTGGGCGGGCCGTCCAACCCGGCCATGGTGTACACCTGTTCAAATACGTTAAGGCTGCCGATAACGGTCAGCACCGAAACCACGGTTATGGCGGGCACGATCAGGGGCAGCACAATTTTGAAAAACATCCGCCATTCGTTCACGCCGTCCAGGTAAGCGGCCTCGACGCACTCCGGCGGCACGTTGTCAACGGCGCTCATAAACACCAGCGTGGGAAAGCCCGCCCAGCGCCAGATGTTGACCGCGATAATCGCGTAGGTGGCGGCCGATCCGTCTCCCAGCCAGGCGCGCCGCAGATCCGCGCAGCCAACGGCGGACAGCAGCTCGTTTACAATCCCCTTGGGCTTTAGGTACATGCCCCACAAAAAGCCCACCGCGATGAGGGAAAACAGCACCGGCACAAAAAACACGCGGCGGTAAAAGGCGTGGCCCGCGATGCCGCGGCTGAGCGCGTATCCAAACAAAAGGCCCAGGGTATTTTGCGCCAGCATGGTTACCGCAAACCACTTCAGGTTGTTGCCCAGCGCGTTTGTAAAGCGCGCCTGATACGGATAGCCCCAAAAAAGCTTCCGGAAATTTTCCAGCCCGGCAAACTCGCCCCGGATCAGCTGGTTCCAGCTGAAAAAGCTGTTAAACAGCGACATGAACAGGGGCAGCAAAATAAACGTAAACACAATCGCGGCGCCGGGGAAAACAAAAAACGTTATCCAGGCGGCCTTTTTCCAATTTCGCGATCTGGTCATGGCGATACCTCCCGGCAATGGGTATAAATATATAGACGCGCGGCGGGATAACCGCGAACCGGTTCCCCGCCGTATAAAGCGCTATTTCTGAAAGGGCGCGTAATAGGTCGCGACGCCGTCCTGCACAATCTGGCAGGTCTGCCCGGCCGTGGCCTTGCCCACCATCAAATCCTGCGCCGCGGACTGAAACAGCGACGAGCCCGTGGGCTGCTGGTAGCGAAAGCCGACCAGAAATACGTAGGGCGTGGCGTTTTTTTGCAGATTCAGCACGCTGGCGATAAAGGCGTTACTGGATACGTCCACGCCGGGCACGCTGGAAATCATGGCCAGCTCGCTTACGACGCGCTCGCCAAATTCGGGCGTGGCCAGGTATTTTACAAAGCGCAGCGCCGCCTCCTGCTTTTTTGTGGCGGCGGAGACGGCAAAGTTCATGTCGGCATATACCGACACATAGGCGGGGCCGTCCGCCGTTTCCCCGGGCACGGCGAATACGCCGTATTTCAGGTCCGGGTTTTCGCTTTGAAAGTATCCGGCCTCATAGGAGCCGCCGATAAAATGCGCGCTGACCTCGTTGATAAAGCTGGCCTGCATGTCCGTATAGGAAACGCCCTCGAACAGATCGGGCATGTAGGGGGCCAGGTCCGTTAACCTGTCCACCGCGTTTACGAAAGCGGGGTCCATAAAGCTGGTTTCGCCGCTTATAAGCCTGTCGTAAAAATCGTTCCCGCCGTAGAAGGATGGGCCGACCGCGCCGAAAAGCGCCTCGCAGCACCAGCCGTCCTTCGTGCCGTTGGCCAGCGCCTCGTAACCGGCCGCCTTGCAGGCCTCAAGGTTGGCCAAAAACTCGGCCCAGGTAGCGGGCACGCTCAGGCCGAGCGCATCGTACACGCCGGCGTTGTAAAAGCAAAGCATGGTCTGGCTCACCGCGGGAACGGCGTATATTTTGCCGTCGGTAACGGATGTGGCGCCGCCGAGGGCAAATTCGGAAAACGACGCCAGCTCGCTCATCGCTTCGTCAAGCGGCAGCATATATCCGGAATCGGCGTAGGTTTGCAGCCCGCCGTACGCGCGGCTCATAAACACGTCCGGCGCGCCGTCCCCGGCGGCCAGCGCGGCGGAAAGGATGGTGTTATATTCGGTATTTTTAATGGCGTTTTGAATTACTTTAACGTCCGGGTTCGCGGCCTGAAAATCCGCGATCACGTCCTCGTAAAACGCCGCGTCTTCGGGGCGCCAGGTCCAAAACGATATCTCCGTTACCGGCTCGGCCCGGACGGGCGCCGTCAGCGCGGCCAGGAGCAGGCACAGCGACAGGCAAAAGCCGGTTATCTTTTTCACGCCTTCAGCTCTCCTTTCAATTATAATTATAAACGGTTTGGCAGTCTCAGCATAACAAACCTTGCCGCTTTCGTCAATCGTGTTTCCAGATTATGGATTTCGCGCGTTGCCGCGCGCGGCCCGCCCGGCAAAGCGCCCGCTAATGTAGATTTTTATTTTCCGCTAAAAAAGGGCATGCCCCCAAATCGCTTCGGGAGTCATGCCCGCGCGCGTAAAGCGCGTCCGCGTTTTGCTTTGCGTTAAGGCCGTTTCGCGGCCCGCGTCCTTTCCGGCCGCCGGAGAAAGGCGGGTTATTTTTTGTCCGGTGAGCCCTGCTGCGCGTCCTTTTTGTTAAGCGTCACCCAGAAGGCCGTGCCCTCGCCCTCGCGGCTTTCCACGCGCACGTCGCCGCCGTACTTAAGCGCCACGTGGCGCACGATGGAAAGCCCCAGCCCGGTGCCGCCGGTTAAGCGGCTGCGCGATTTATCCACCCGATAAAACCGCTCGAACACCCGGCTCAGCTGGTCGGCGGGAATGCCGATGCCGTTATCCACCACGGTGATTTCGTCGTCGGCCAGGCGCACGTTGACGTAGCCGCCCTCGCGGCCGTAGCGGATGGAGTTATCGATCAGGTTATAGATAATTTCCCACATTTCCTGGGCGTTGGCCAGCGTAAAACCGCCGCCCGCCACGTTGATGGATATATTCTTTTTGCGCGCCAGCGGCTCCAGCGCGCGGCGTATCTCCTCGCTCAGCGCGCGCAGGTCCACCCGTTCGGCGTCGCGTATTTCGCCGCTCTCGGCGCGCGAAAGCTGCAATATGTCGTCGATTACGCTAAGCAGCCGCTCGGATTCGGCCACGATGCGGCCCAGGTATTCGTGGCGCTGGGCCTCGCCGTCCACCATGTCGTTGTTAAGCAATTCGGCAAAGCCCTTTATGGAGGTGAGCGGCGATTTCATCTCGTGCGAGGCGTTGGCCACAAAATCGCTGCGCAGGCGCTGGGTGCGGCGTATCTCCTCGGTGTCATAGTTCAGCCGGTCGATCTTCATGGCCAGGTT
This sequence comes from uncultured Eubacteriales bacterium, assembly GCA_963929805.1. Taxonomy (GTDB): domain Bacteria; phylum Bacillota; class Clostridia; order Christensenellales; family Aristaeellaceae; genus CAWVLE01. The sequence continues at coordinate 13,662 of CAWVLE010000234.1, forward strand.
GTCCAAAAGGGGCTGGGCCTCGCGGAAGGCGCCGCGCGACAAAAAGCCGGTGCTTGCCCCGCCAAGCCCGTCTTCCATCAGCTCGCTCAGCTGGGCGTACGGGCGCAGCAGCCGCGCGGTAAACCGGCCCGCGGCCAGCCACACGGCGGCCAGCGCCAGCGCGCACACGGCCAGAGAAATCAAAAGCAGCGCGCGCACAAACTGGTTTATGGCGCTAAGCGGATAGCCCAGGCGCAGTATAAGGCCCGAATCCAGCCGGTGCGCCACGTACAGCGAGGGCGTGCCGGTGGTCTGGCTGTAACGTATGGCCTGGCCAAACCCGTCCTCCATGGCCTGGCTGATTTCCTCGCGCGATAGGTGGTTTTCGGTCTGGCTCAAATCGGCGCGCGTGTCAAAGCGCACCGTGCCCTCGCCGTCCAGCAGGGTAACGCGCAGCGCCGCGTCCTCGGCCAGCAGCGTCTGGGAAAGGGCGGCGGCGTCCTGCTCGGAGGCGACATCGTCCGATACCGCGCGTATCAGCGTGCGCAGGTGAAGCGCGGCGCTTTGATATTGCAGATAGGAAAACACCATGGAACAGCACAGCGCGATCAGGCCGATAATGCCGATGGTCTCCACCGCGAACACGCAGCGGACGTAGCGCTTCATGGTCATTAAAATACCCTCCCCATTATTCCGCGCGGGCGCGTTATTGGCCGCGCATGCGGTAGCCAAACCCGCGCACGGTTTCGATATAGCGGGCGTCCTCGGCGGTATCGCCCAGTTTTTTGCGCAGCGCGCGCACGTGGTAATCCACCGTACGGGTGGTTTCGCCCTCAAATTCGCGGTCCCACACCCGCTCGATCAGCGTGTCCCGGCTGACCACGTTGGGCGCGTTGCGGCACAAATACTCCAAAAGCCGCATTTCCATGGGCGTCAGGCGCAGCTCCGCGCCCGCGATAAAGGCCTTTTTGCGGCGGTAGTCCACCAGCAAATCGCCCAGTTTAAAGGCGTCCTCCGCTTCGGCGCGCCGGCGGCGCAGCGCGGCCTTTACGCGCGCCTGCATCTCCAGCACCCCGAAGGGCTTGGTGATGTAGTCCTCCGCGCCCATCTCCAGCGCGCGCACCTTGTCCAGTTCTCCGCTAAGCGCGCTCAGCATGATAACCGGTATTTCGCGCGTGGCCGCGCCGTCGCGCCAGCGGGAAAGTATGTCAAAGCCGTCCTGGCCGGGCAGCATGATGTCCAAAATGAGCAGCCCGGGCAACTGCGCGGCGGCCGCCTCGAAAAGCGCCTGAGCGTTTGGCAGCACGCGCCCCTCGTGGCCGATCGCGCCCAGCGTGGCGCGCACCAGCGCGCCGATGCTTTCGTCGTCCTCTACGATATAGATAAGCGCCATGCGCATGCGCCTCCCGCAACCGGATTCGGATTGAAATGGAAGGCCCCGGCCCTCCGCAAGCCGCCCGGAAAGGTTTTTTTGCCGGCCCTGCGCGCGCAGGCGCGCGAGCCGCCTTTATTGTATCATATTTCGGGCGCTATTTCAGGCCTTTTGTTCCGCCGCGCGGGGACCGTAAACGTCCGACGCGTCGGGCAGGGCGTACTTCATCTGCGCGGCGCGGTAGAGCGAATTAAATTCGTCCATGGAACCGGTGCGCTGTATATACTGATGGGCGTTGTATTCGTCCTGGCTAAGCTCGATGACGCATACCGCCAGGTTGGAACAGTGGTCGGCGATGCGCTCGCAGTTGGTCAGAAAATCGGCGAACACGAACCCGGTCTCCACGGTGCAGCGCTCCTGGCGCAGCCGCTCGATGTGGCGCAGCTTCAGTTCGCGTATAATCCCGTCGATTACCTCTTCCAGCGGCTCCACCCACTTGGCCAGCGGCACGTCGCGCTCGGCGTAGGCGCGGATGGAGATATCCAGAATTTCGCGCACGGCGCGGATGAGCACCTCGGCCTCCTGGCGCGCCTCGCGGGTAAAGCTGATTTTTTTGTCGTATATTTCCTGCGCGGTTTCGCAAAGGTTTACCGCGTGGTCGCTTATGCGCTCAAATTCGCCGATCCCGTGCAGTATGCGCGAAACGTCGCGCCCCTCCGCGGTGGACAGGCTGCGCTTGTTCAGCTTTACCAGAAAACTGCCCAGCGCGTCTTCGTAGCGGTCCACCTCGTCCTCCACGGCCAGTATGCGCTGCGCCTGTTCGCGGTTAAAATTGGTCATCAGATCAAACGCGCTAAGCACCGACCCGCGCGCGTATTCGGCCATCTGGCCGGTCAGTTCGCCGCAGCGGCCCAGCGCGATGGCGGGTGAGGTCAGCATGCGCTCGTCCAGCAGCACGTTTTCCTCTTTGGACTGGCGGTCGGGTATGGTTTTGATGGCCAGCCATTCCAGTTGGCGGATAAAGGGCAGCAAAAGCGCGGTGGAGGCCAGGTTAAACGAGGAATGCACCAGCGCGATGCCGCTTATGGAAATGGGCTGGTCAAACAGCGTAAAGGCGCCGGTGGCGCGCAAGATCAGGAAAACCGTCAAAAATACCGCCGTGCCGATCAGGTTAAAATACAGATGGACCATGGCCACGCGGCGCGCGTTTTTGTTGGCGCCGATGCAGGAGAGCAGCGCCGTGGCGCAGGTGCCTATGTTCTGGCCCATGATGATGGGGATGGCCGCGCCCCAGGTAATCGACCCGGT
>CAWVLE010000235.1:0-3667 GCA_963929805.1 uncultured Eubacteriales bacterium
GGCGCGTTTCGCGCCGGCCGCTTTCTTGTTATTTTTATGCTAAAAAGCTGCGCCAGCCCTCCTTCCCATAAAACGGCGCCCCCCGGCGCAATTTAATCGGGCGTTCGGTTGCGCACCCCACGCGTGTGTGCTATACTACAAGCAGAACATATGTTCTGTTTATATGTGAGGGCGGTGAACGGCAAATGGATACGCTTAAAAAGCTGGAAATATTGACCGACGCGGCCAAATACGACGTGGCCTGCACCTCCAGCGGGGTAAACCGCCGGGGCGTGGCGGGCGGGCTGGGCAACGCGGCCGCGTGCGGCATATGCCACAGTTTTTCTGCGGACGGAAGGTGCATTTCCCTGCTTAAGGTACTAATGAGCAACGCCTGCGCCTATAACTGCGCCTACTGTGTAAACCGGCGCGGCAGCGACACGCCTCGCGCCACGTTTGAGCCGCGCGAGTTGGCGGATTTGACCATACAGTTTTACCGGCGCAATTACATCGAGGGGTTGTTCCTCAGTTCCGCGGTCGTCGGCACGCCGGACTATACATGCGAAATTATGCTTCGGACGCTGCGGCTTTTGCGCGAACAGTACCGTTTCGGCGGCTACATACACGTAAAGGGCATACCGGGCGCGGACCCGCGCCTGATCGAGCAGCTGGGCCTGCTGGCCGACCGGATGAGCGTCAACATCGAACTGCCTTCCGAGCGCAGCCTGAAATTGCTGGCCCCCGAAAAGAGCCGTTCGGGCATTTTATCCCCCATGCGCCAGATCAGCGACGGAATCCACCGCGCGCAAAACGAGCTATCCATCTACCGGCACGCGCCGCGCTTTGTGCCCGCCGGGCAAAGTACGCAGTTGATCGTGGGCGCTACGCCGGAAAGCGACCGGCAGATATTAAACCTTACCCAGGCGCTGTACCGGCGTTTTCAGCTAAAGCGCGTATTTTACTCGGCCTATATCCCCATGTTGGACGCGCCGGGGCTTCCCCGCATGGGTTCGCGTCCGCCGCTCCTGCGCGAGCACCGGTTGTATCAGGCCGATTGGCTGATGCGCTTTTACGGCTTTGATGCCGGCGAAATTCTGGACGACGCATGCCCCGACTTTGACCCGTTGCTGGACCCCAAGTGCAGCTGGGCCGTGCGCCACATGGAATTTTTCCCGGTGGAGGTAAACCGCGCGCCCCACGAGGCGCTATTGCGGGTGCCCGGGATTGGCGTAAAGAGCGCGTGGCGCATCCTGTGCGCGCGCCGCACGGCCGCGTTGGATTTTGGCGCGCTGAAAAAATTGGGCGTGGTGTTGCGGCGCGCGCAATACTTTTTAACCTGCTCGGGCCGCCGCGCGCCCGGCGCGCGGATAGACGACCCCGCGTGTATCGCGCGGCTGCTGTCCGGCCCTGCGCCGTCCGACGCGCGCCAGCTTTCCATATTTGATTTCACGCAGGAGGATACCGCCAAATGTCTTACCGGACAGATATAGTATACCGCTACGACGGCGGCACGGACGCGCTTTTATGCTGCATATTTGAAAGCTACGCCCAAAAAGAGCTGCCGGCGGCCATAGTGCGCGCCGGCCAACCGCAGCCCGGGCTTTTGCCCTGGCGCGACATATGCGCCGATCCTGCGCACGCCGCGCGCGTGAGCGGGGCCATTTCCGCCCGTATCGGGGCGGACGCGCTGGAAATGGTGTGCCATTCGCGGCTGTGCGCCGCGCCGGACGCGGCGCTGTGCGCGCTGCGCTTTGTACGCCTTGGATTGCGCGCGGGCGCGCGCGCGATGGACATGCTGGACGAGCCCTGTGTGGATTATCTGACCAAAGCCGTGCGCGCGCTGCTTAACGAGGCGCATCACTTAACGGGGTTTATACGCTTCTGCGACCACGGAGGCGTTCTAAGCGCGATCATAGCGCCCAAAAACCGGGTGCTTCCGGTAATCCGATCCCACTTTACCGACCGGCTGTCCGCAGAAACATTTTTAATTTACGACAGCACGCACCACGAGGCGCTGGCGCACCAGCGCGGCCGGTCGCGCATTGTGCCCTTAGAGGCGCTTACGCTGCCGCCGCCCGACGAGAGCGAACTATTTTACCGCGCGCTGTGGCGCGCCTTTCACCGCGCCGTCGCCATTGAGCCGCGGCGCAACCCGCGCTGCCAGATGTCGCACATGCCCAGGCGCTATTGGGATAAAATGCCCGAAATGGACGCGCTCACTGGCAAAAACAGCGATGCGGAAAATGAAAAAATATGCTATAATCAGCATATGGACACGCTGCCCCAAATTTCTTCCACGGAAAAGAGGCATATCCATTTATGAACGTGATGCTTTACGCGCTTAAACGGGATTTTGAAGTGCAAAAGGCCGAGCGCTATTTTAAGGAACGCCGCATTCCCTACACGTTTGTCGATTTAAAAAAACACCGGCTGGGCGCGCGCGAAATCGAGCTTTTCGCCGGTCAGGTGGGGCTGGACGCGCTGATTGATAAAAACGGGCGCGCTTTCGCGGAAAGCGCCATTCGCTTCAGCTGCGACAAAAATCTGATCCTGGAGGCGCTCATGGCCCAACCCGCGCTGCTGCGCGCGCCCATCGTGCGCAACGGCCGCCAGGTAAGCGTAGGTTTCGCGCCCGACGTATGGGCGGGCTGGAAATAAGCGCGATCTTTTCCCTCCCCTCAAAATTTAATTTTCGGAGGCGCACATGAAGCTTAATTGCCCACGCACATTGCTGATAGGGCTGGCCTTTTTCTCCATCTGCGCATTTTGGCAGCTGTACGACACCACCGTTCCGCTTATGCTGCGCGACACATTCCACATGGGCGACGACGTGGCGGGCGTAATCATGGCGATGGACAATTTGCTCGCGCTTTTCATGCTGCCCCTGTTTGGACACCTGTCCGACCGCACCCGCACGCGCATGGGCCGGCGCATGCCCTATATCGTGCTGGGCACGCTATGCGCCAGCGTGCTGACCGTGCTGTTGCCGCTTGAAAACGGCCGCGCCGCCTTTACGCCTTTCATCTGCACGCTGGGCGCGCTTTTGCTGGCGATGAGCGTCTACCGTTCGCCCGCCGTGGCGCTTATGCCCGACGTAACGCCCAAGCCGCTGCGTTCCAAGGCTAACGCGATGATCAACCTGGCGGGCGCGCTGGGCGGCATATGCGCGTTGGGCGCCACCTCGTTTATGGTGGGCGTGACCGCGGACGGACGCGCCGACTACGCGCCTGCCTACGCCTTTATCGCGGCGGTCATGCTGGTATCGGTAGGCGCGCTATGCGCATTTGTGCGCGAAAACAAACTGCGCGCGGCGCTGCCCGAGGAGGAACAACCCGCCGCTTCCAACGCGCAGGGCAAAGCGGAAGGCGAAGCGCTGCCGCGCGACGTGCGGCGCAGCCTGATTTTGCTTTTATTCTCCATCGCGCTGTGGTTTATGGGATACAACGCGGTTTCCACCGCCTTTTCCAAATACGCCACGCAGGAGTGGGGCATGTCGCTTTCCATGGCCTCCACCTGTATGATGATCGCCACCGGCGGCGCGGTTATCTCCTATTTGCCCGTGGGCGTGCTTTCGTCTCGGTTTGGGCGAAAGCGTATGATTCTTTTGGGCGTCGCGCTGCTGACCGTCTGCCTGTGCGCGGCCTGCTTCTTTCACACGGCTACGATCTGGGCCTACGCGCTGTTCGTG
>CAWVLE010000236.1:0-6502 GCA_963929805.1 uncultured Eubacteriales bacterium
TGCCGCCGCTCAACTCGCGCACGGGGCGGCTCAGCTCGCCTTCCAGGCCGACCTCGGAAAGATGGCGCTTAATAAGCGCGTCGGGCGCGCGAGGCGGGCATACCAGCGCGATGTTATAGCGAACCGTCCGGTCCTCCAGCAGGCGGTTTTCCTGAAATACCGCCGCCCGGCGCGAGGCGGGCAGGCCCAGCACCTGACCGGAATCGCATTTTTCCAGGCCCAGCAAAATGCGCACCAGCGTGGTCTTTCCACACCCGGAACGCCCGAAAATCGCGCTCACTTCCCCGGCGGGAAAGGTAAAACAAACCTCGCTTAGCACGGGGCGGCCGTCAAAGGATTTGCATACGTTTTTCAGTATGATTGCCTCCATACTATTACCGCCCTTCCCATGCGCGCTGCAATGCGCCGATGCCCAAAAGCGCCAGCTTTTCAAATAATACGCTCAGCGCGATGATGGCCAGCGTCCAGGCGAACAGCTCGTCCGTGGATAAGAACAGCTTGGCGCGGTACAGCGCGTCGCCTATGGAATTGCTGGGCTGGCCGATTACCTCCGCGGCGATGCCCGCCTTCCAGCAAATGCCCAAAGATAATTGGCAGGCCGCCAGAAAATAGGGCAGCGCGGCGGGCGCGTATATCGCGCCGATGCGGCGGCGCACCCCGACGCCAAACACGCGCGCCATTTCAATCAGGCCTTCGTCGGCCGAACGCAGCCCCTTAAGCACGTTGGTATACACCACGGGCAGCACCATCAGAAACGAGGTAAAAACCGACAGATTGCGCGCGCTTATCCATACCAGCGCCAAAATGACAAACGAAGCCACGGGCGTGGCCTTTATCGCGCTCATCAGCGGATTAAACAGCGCGCGCGCGACGCGGCTTACGCTGCACAGCGCGGCCAGCGCCGTGCCCAGCAAAAGCGCCAGCGCAAACCCCAACAGTATGCGGCCAAACGAGCCGGCCACCGACAGATAAAACGCGCGCGTACCCATCAATTCCCACAGCGTGCGCACGGCAAGGATGGGGGAGACCAGCAAAATTTCCTGGTCGATAATCACGCTTAAAAGCTGCCACACGCACAGCCAGAAAAGCACGCACGCCGCGCCAAACAGGCGCTCCTTTAAAACGGCGCGCCTGTCTTTTGGCCGCGCGGGCTTTTTCTCTTCCTGCGCGGGCGTTATCCCGGCCCCGCGCGGCCCTTCGTTTAAAGGGGTCTCGCGGGGCCCGTCCTGTGTGTCCGCCGCCTTGGGCGCGGCGCTGTTGTTATCCGATATAGTAGAACGTGTCATCAGGCACGCTGCCTCCCACAGACGCGGGGTCCTGCGCCGCTAATACATCAAGATAGGCGGAAACCTTTTCGCGCATTTCCTCTCCCGTAATGCACACAATGTTGCACGCGGGTATGGCCTTTTCGGCGACGGCCGCTTTGGCGATGCCCAATTCCTCGATCCATACGCTGGCCTCGGCGGGATTGGCGTTTACGTAGTCGGTGGAAGCGGCGTAGGCCTGCAAAAAGGCGTCCACGGCGTCCGGATTTTCCTCCATAAACGGACGGCGCAGCAGCACCACGCCCGTAATCAGCGCGCTTTGCGGATTGACCGCATTCCATTCTTCCGTCAGGTCAAGCGCCACGCGCAGATCCGGGTTTTGGGTTAAAACGGTGGTGACGTAGGGCTGGGGCAGCATGGCCAGATTGACCGTGCCCGCGTCCAGCGCGGCGGCCACTTCGGTGGATTCGGATTTGTACTCAATGGTAAGGTCGGTAGCGGAGTCGATCCCGTTTTCGGACAGCACGTAGTTGAGCGCGTACTCAGGCGTAGTGCCCTTGCCAGTGGAATAAAGCGTCTGGCCGCGCAGGTCTTCCACGCTGTTGACGGTATCGCCGTTTTCAACAATGTAAAGCACGCCCAGCGTGTTTATGGCCGCAACCGCCACGCCGCCTTCCAGCTTGCTGAACAATACGCTCGCCAGGTTGCACGGCACCAGCGCGATGTCCAATTCGCCCTTGGCCATAAGCGGCACGATTTCATCCGCCGTGCCCGCCACGGTAAAGCTGTACTGGCCGGACGCCTCGTCGTCTTTCATCAGCTTGACCAGACCCATGGAGGTCGGCCCTTTCAGCGAGGCCACGCGTACGGCCTGCGCCTGAGCGCTTTCCGCCATCGCCAGGCAGGGAACCGCCATTAACAGCAGGGCGATCAATACACACAGCATGCGTTTCATGTTCGATCATCTCCGGTGACATATTTTTATTATACTATATACCCGGTTTTTGCCCCTGTCAAACCTTAGCGGGGTTAAAAATGTTGGGGGCAATTTTACGCGCGGATTAACGCAAATTTTCCTTTTCGGCTGCGCCCCAGGCAAAGCCCTGGTATTCGTCCATGAAAAATTCGGCGTCCTTTCGGGCGTGCAGGGTGATTTCATTTCCTTTAAAGCGGACCAACAGCCGAAGCTGCGCCAGATGCATATCCACTACCTGGCAGTAGATCATCAGCGTGTCGGGCATGGTCCAGGCCGCGGAGTTTAAACAATCCAGCCCCCGCCCAAGCGGCGAGCCGATGCGACGGCCGTTGTAATGAGTCTCGGGAAACTGCGCGGCCAGGTGGCGGCCCAGGCCAAAGCCAAGAGCATGCACGCCCGTGGCGTTTTCATAATGCATCGCGCCTTCGGTTTGGGCAAAATCAAACTGTACCCAGCTTATACCCATGGGGTTTGGGCGCAGCGCGTAGCGCGCGCCGTTTATCTGCCTGGCGATGGGGGAGGAAGATTGGCCTTCGGGGCGGATCAGTTCCAGCGATTGAGCCAGCCGCGCAAGGCCGGCCTGCGCCGCCGGGTTTTCGTCCAGCGGATGGTCGCGCAGGCCGGGCAGCAGTTCGCGCCACAGCGCGTTAAAAATTTCGCCGGAGCTTTTTTCATCCAGCTTTTCGTAACCGGTAGTCAACACCACCATGTCCTGCCGCGGCAGGCATACGGCGTACTGGCAACCCATGCCGTACATGGTAAATCCGTCGTGCCGCGTGCGCCAGAACTGGTATCCGTAGCCCATCCCCTCGTCCGGCGCGCCCTGGTCCAGGCTGTTGTCGATCTGGCGGGCGGTCGCCTGGCGCATATATTCCAGCGGCAGCAACTGCCGGCCCTGATATTTGCCGTAGTGTAGGCACAGGTTGGCAAATTTCATAAATTCCCGGCTGGTGGCCATTACGCCCGAGCCGCCCCATTCGTGGCCGCAGGGCGTTTGTATGCAGTATAGCTGTCGGGATATGCCGATCTGGTCAAATACCGGGCGCAGCACCTGGGTAAACTCCATGCCCGAAACGCGCCGTATAATCATGCACAGCATGGTGGTCGCTGTGGTACAATAAGAAAAAACCATGCCCGGCGCGTGCGACACCTCGCCGGTAAAAAACGTGGCTTCCCAGTCCGGATCCTGGGGCGTATAGGTGGCGCCGTGCTCGTAACACGTGGCCATCGTTAACAGGTCGCGTATGGTCATGCGGGCCAGGTTTTCGGGCGGATCTTTGGGCGCCTTGTCCGGGAAAAAATCGATCGCCCGGTCTTCCAGCCGCATTAGGCCGCGCTCGATAAGCAGGCCCACCGCGCAGGAGACAAAGCTTTTGCTGCACGAATACAGCCTGTGGCGAAAGTTCTCGTCCAGGGGTTTAAAGTATCCCTCAAAGATCAACCGGTCGTGACGAAGGATCAACACGCTGTGAAGCGCCATTTTCTGCTCGACAAGCGCGCGCACATAGCGCCCCACTGCCTGGGAATTTACGCCCACAGACTCGGGCGTAGCGGTAAAAAGCGGCATGCTTTCGGTGCTCATGGGCTGTATCCATCCTTTTTTACATGATAGGTTGTTGCGAACCGGTCCATGCGGTTGCCTTCTCGCCTTAGCTAATTATAGCACCGCCGCGCGAAATGTAAAAGAAAGCCTGCGCGAAATCACCCCGCGCAGGCCGGATACCGCCCAAAATAGAGATGGGTAAAAATAATTTTTTTACGTGCAACAATTTTGCCGTATGCTTTGTATTATAGGTGAAAGGGGGTGGCGGACATGCAGGAACGGTCGCAGCGTACGGGCGACGCGGTTCACGAAATCATTTTAACTTATTCGGGCATGGTATACCGCCTCGCGTATGCCCGCACGGGCAATCGGGCCGACGCGGAGGATGTGTATCAGGAAGTGTTTTTTAAATTCTTCCTGACCAATCCGCCCATCCAGGGAGAAGAGCACCTGAAGGCCTGGCTGATCCGCGCGACCATCCACACGTCGGTTAACCTGCTGCGCAGCGCGTGGCGGCGTCGTTTTCAACCGATGCCCGACCGGTACGACGCGCCGCAGCCCGACGGCGCCGGGCCGGAGGAAAATCAATCTGTCCGCGACGCGCTTCGCCGTCTGCCGCGAAGCCAGCGCGTAGCGCTTCATCTGTATTACTACGAACAACTTTCCGCCGAAGAAATTGCGCGCATACTTGGCGAAAAAAGCTCGACTGTGCGCTCGCGTATAAAGCGCGGGCGCGAAAAACTCAAATCGCTGCTTTTGCAAACGGAGGTGAAATAATGTTTGAGCAAGCGTATCGCAGGTTCTTTGATTCCATTTCTCCATCTGCCGAACTTAAGCAGCGCACGGAAAGGAAGGTAATGGAAATGCTGGATCCGAAAAATAGGCGCAGAAAGAATGTGCGGCGCACGCTTATTGTTGCGCTGGCTGTGTTGATGATTACGGGCGCGGCTTTGGCGGCGGCCACGGCGTCGGGCATTTTAACCCGGCTGTTCCCGGGCGGGGAACCCTCTTCCCGGGCGGTGGACGCGCTGGTGAAAGACGCCGTGGAAGTTTCCCATAACGGCGTAAAACTGCATATGGATGAATATCTGTTTGACCATAATACGCTGCACCTGGGCTGGACGGTGTCTTCTACGCGTAAAAGCGATATTTTCTACACCACAAGTTACGATATCGTCTGCCAGGACCCTGCGGACGAGGCCGCCGCGCAGCAAAGCGCGGGCTTTGGGTATGGCGGGTATAGCTCCGGCGAAGTGGGCGACGGCGTGCTGGTGCGGCTTTCTCCCAAGATGCCCAGCTTTAGCGGCAATGCCGGTTTTGGATACAAAGCCGCGCCGGATGGGCCTGTAAAAGCCCGCGTCGTGGTACGCGCCTATGAAACCGATTATTCCATTGAAAATGTGGAATCGGTAGAGGACTTGTACGCGCTGGATCAAAACGATAACCGCCTCGCCGCGCTGGAAGAGGCGGGGAAAATCGGCCTGTCGCCTGAGCAGATGACCAGGGTTTCGGATTATTCGGCCTTTATCCAGGCCAGGGATAAACTTACGCAGGATGGCATGGAATGGGACGAGGCGTGTGAGGCCGCGCTGACGAAGTCTGGAATTTTCCGCGAGGTGGCCGTGCTGGAAATGACGGTGGATGTAGACCCCAACCAGGCCGCGCTGCCGCGCTTCCAGTTGGACGGCGAGCAGGTATTTGAACTGCCCGGCCGTACTGTCGCGCTCAAGACGCTCTCCATCGATACCGCCTCTACGCTTATTGAATATGAGGTAACCACATCCCAGGCATTCGACGAAACCGAAACCGTGGGGGCGGGCATCGCCTATTTGCTGCTCGATCAGGCGGGCAATGTGCTCAACGTGGATTACAGCCTGGGCATGGCGGGCGATTATAACCAGGCGTTGGAGGGCAAATATGTCCACAAAATTGTGTTAAACGGCAATCCGCTGCCCGAAACGGTTACCGCGATTACCTTTGCGCCCATGGTAAACATGCAGCGCGAAGCGGGCGAAAGCGCCAACGCTTTTTACCTGCGCATGGCCGAAAGCGCCCGGCCGGAGGACTGCTTTACGGTAAAGCTGGACGGTTCCGCGAACGGGTAAGAGAAAAATGAATGTATAGGCCTTGCTAAAACACGTCATTTAATCGCAGCCGGGCGCGCTTGCCGCGCCCGGCTCGCATAAATGTGTGCCGCGATTATTCTTCAGGATTTAACATAAATACCGGTTGCTTTTTCCTTTTTCCTGTGATACAATATCTAAGCGTTCAGAAAATGACGTTGAAAATTGATTTGGGGCATTAGCACAGTTGGTAGAGCCAACCTTCCGTACTTTAGCCCCAGCAACCAAAGCAGTTAATGGCAAAATACCATTACCTTATCCAACTAACGATTATCCGAACACATTGTTGATTGGTTTTTAAACTCCACGAGCTTAAAGCCGGCCACCCATTTCGTTGAGTAGGCAGGCGTTTACGTCTGGCGATGTAAAGGCAAGACCAATAGATTCACCATATGAAATTCTTTCTCACCAGATGCGCGGCTCGGTTTTCCGCCTTGCCGCGCCTTCCGACTTTCAGAATATCAGGTATAATATATTCAGACATACATTGCTGAAAAGGAGGCCGAAGCATGGACGGGCGAACCTATATCGCCATCGGCCTGAAATCCTTCTATGCTTTGGCCGAGTGCATCAAGCTGAACCGCAGTCTTTGTTC